>NZ_JADBQN010000019.1:0-76514 GCF_014895915.1 Enterobacter cloacae complex sp. P13B | reverse complement strand
GCTGATGGTGAGCTTTGGTAACGCCTCAGGCGCTGTCACCGGCGTCAATCTCGGCATTCTGAATCAGAAAGGGTCGCTGTACGTGACGCGCCCTTCTTTGCAGGGTTACATCACCAACCGGGAAGAACTGGAGGAAGCCAGCAACGAGCTGTTCTCGCTAATAGCCAGCGGCGTGATTAAGGTGGATGTGGCGGATGCGCAGAAATACCCGCTAACCGATGCGCAGCGTGCGCATGAGGTGCTGGAAAGCCGGGCGACGCAGGGTTCAAGTTTGCTAATTCCCTGACCCCCAAAAAGAAATTGGGCTTCCCGTGGGAAGCCCTTTCTTTTTTTAGTTCGGCTGTATGTAGGGTACAGCTCGATGAATTCTGTAGCGGCAGCCATAGTGACAGATTCGATAAGTAAATCCTATTCTGTTCTAAGCCATGCTGCCGGAAAAGTTACAAGTATGTGACGAACCCCTCAATACCTTAGTAACGGAAGCGGTTATTGCGCTGATAAGTCGGCAGTTTTGGCGCTTTAATCGCCCGTATTACCCACACCACGGCGATAGCCAGCAGCAGCCACGGCAGCAGTTTGATCGTCAGGGCAAATAATCCGCCGATAAACATAACCACCGTGGCCACAACGAGCGCGGCCAGAATGCCGAGCAGCGAAACGCCCGTGACCATCAGCATGACAAAAAAGCCAATCACAAAAAGTAGTTCAAGCATGGTGCTCTCCCACGAGTTCCCGAATGATGCTGCAATCATTACAAGAATCATGCCAAAGCTAACGTATTGTTCTTAAAGCAAAACGCCCCGCGAGGATTCGCAGGGCGTGGTGAATTTGACGATCTTTTAGCGAAATTATTGCTTATCCGCCACCAGCCGCAGCGCATGTTCCAGCACCTCAATATCGGCACCGGCTTTATGCGCGTTCTCACTGAGGTAGCGACGCCACTGGCGTGCGCCCGGAATACCCTGGAACAGGCCAAGCATATGTCGGGTGATGTGGCCAAGATAGGTACCATTGCTCAACTCGCGCTCAATGTAAGGGTACATGGCACGCACGACGGCAACCGGGTCGGTGTCTGCGCCTGCAACGCCAAAGATTTCGCGGTCGACGGTCGCCAGAATGCCCGGATTTTGATACGCCTCGCGCCCGACCATCACGCCATCCATATGTTCAAGGTGCGCTTTGGCCTCTTCCAGAGACTTGATGCCGCCGTTGATTGACATCGTCAGGTGCGGGAAATCACGTTTCAACTGGTACACGCGCGGGTAGTCCAGCGGCGGGATCTCACGGTTCTCTTTCGGGCTAAGGCCTGAAAGCCAGGCTTTGCGGGCGTGGATGATAAACATCTCACACTCGCCTTTCCCTGACACCGTATTGATGAAATCGCACAGGAATTCGTAGCTGTCCTGGTCGTCAATGCCGATACGGGTTTTGACCGTCACCGGAATGGAGACTACATCGCGCATCGCCTTGATACAGTCCGCCACCAGCTGTGCGTTGCCCATCAGACAGGCGCCGAACATGCCGTTTTGCACGCGGTCGGAAGGGCAGCCGACGTTCAGGTTGATCTCGTCGTAGCCGCGTTCTTCCGCCAGCTTTGCGCACTGGGCCAGCGCGACCGGATCGCTGCCCCCCAACTGCAGCGCAACCGGATGCTCTTCTTCACTGTATGCCAGGTAGTCGCCCTTCCCGTGGATGATTGCGCCCGTGGTCACCATTTCGGTGTACAGCAGCGTATGGCGGGAGAGCTGGCGCAGGAAGTAGCGGCAGTGTCTGTCCGTCCAGTCGAGCATCGGCGCAATGGAGAAACGGTGTGCAGGGAAAGCGGTCTGGTGTTCTGACGACATGGCGAAGTTTTAAGCATCTGGTGGAAAAGGGGCGCTACTATAGCACAAAGAAAAGCCGGAGGCGCAGCGCCTCCGGTGTACTTTAGAACGTCATGCTCAGCTGAGCCCCTGCGCCCCAGGTTTCGTCCTCGCCATACAGGCCCATCAGGTCAACATGAACGGTATTGAACGGCGCGAAACCGACACCGCCGGTAAAGACGTTGCTGTCGTTCCCTTTCATATCCGCACGATAACCGGCACGCACCGCCAGCCAGCTCAGCGGAGTCACTTCAGCACCGACCCCAACATACTGCGACGTATCTTCGCTCTTAAAGCCTTTGGTTTCGGTCAGATCGCCATCGGCGGTCAGGGTCACCAGATCGTTGTGCCAGGCAGCGCCCGCAGTCACCAGCGGACGGATCTGGTAGGTGTCTTTATAGCTCACCACTTCCCCCGTACGCCCGTTGCGGATGCGGATATCTTTGGTGTCGATATCGCGCGACATCAGGTTTTGCCCGCTCACGCCGACCGTCCAGTTTTCGCCAAAATCAGCGGCAATACCGGCATCGACGTTAAAGCCGGTATCGTCTGTACGGTAGCGGCTATCGTTCCACTTATTACTGTCGTAATCGTAGATCGAGGTGGTGTAGTTATAGATCCAGCTTTTTTGCAGTTTTGGCGTCACGCCCACGGAAACCGGAACGCCGCCAAGGTCAAACTGGCGGGCAACGGCAATACCGTAGTCGGAGATAATCGCCGCCCGACCGGACGCCGTTGAGTTGAGGTTTTTAGTGATCTGGTCCGTGCCGTTCAGCGCAGCGTCCAGGGCAACGCCGGCAGCCACCAGATTGCTTCTTTGAATACCGCGCAGATAATCAATATCCTGCTGGTCGATAGACGAACTTACCCGGCCATGGGCGTACCCTTTCGCCATAAAGGCCACGGAAAGCACATCGTTAGGGATACTCACGGCAAGGCCTGCTCCTGCCGTCGCGCGAGCGGTTTTGCCCTTGAGATAGTCCAGCTCATCGGCCAGATCTTTGGCCGCGCCCTGGAACTGGTTGATGGAGCCTAACGGATTAGTAATAACCTCGATTGGCGTAAGGTTATCAACCACATCCTTATAGTGATTGATTTTGTCGTTGATGGTATCAATCTCATCCTGAAGATTATCCTCATCCGTTACCTGCACCCCAACGGACGGCAAAATGACCGTCACGTCATCGTCCGGTTTTGCCTTTGCCAGCAGCGCGGGGTTAATTAACGCCCCGCTACCATAATTGCCCGAAGCAACGCCGGTGCCCCCCATCGCGTCGCTACGTGATTCTGTCCAGGTATTGGCTGCTCCCGCCTGATTTGCCATAAACAAGGAGACAGCGATGCTAACCACCGAAAATTTAAAATGTTTTTTCACAGTATGCCCGTCTTATAGTCTGTTATGAAATAACCCCTGTCTGTTATCCCCCAAACAGGCGCGAACTATTGCTGTGAATAAAGATAAAAAGACCCGCTAATTCATTCCCTAAGTAAAACTTCCTTACGGCCTGTTGTAATTTGTGACGGCCCTCAATATTTATAGAAGAGGAAATTATTTTTTCCCAGGTTTTCCATCGTGCGGCCCAAAAAACTGTGGCGGATGGTCTACCCAGCGATCTTCCCGCGTGGCGGCATAAACCGGGTTAAGCGGATAGTAGATGCGGTTGTGCTTCTTGTTGGCCTCCCCCACCACCAGTAGCCGAACCTCTTCCTCTGTGTTGTTGATAAAGGTGTGGCACACCCCCGTTCCGGCGGGAAAGCCCACGCTGTCTCCGGGTTCGAGTTTCCACAAATAGCCATTAATCCAGGCTTCAGGATAGCCCTCAAGCACGTAGATAAACTCTTCTTCGTCACTTTCCGCATGGGGATAGGACGTCCGACGCCCCGGCGGTAAACGTTCATGATGAATGCCTATACGCCTGAGGCCCAGGCTGCGCGCCAGCGGCGATCCGATGGAAAAAAGCTCGTTACTGTCGGGGTAGGTGGCGTCATCTGGCCCTTCTACGTCGCGCCAGTGCTTGATACAGTCTGGTTTTTTCATGGTTACATTCCCGGTTTGCGATGCGTCAGGTATAGCACAGCCTGGCGGATATCGGTGTTTTTGCCAGAACATGATAAAGTGAGGGTTTTACTTCCCAGAACATCCGAGGTGCTAAATGGATAAGTCCACAAAAGAGCTGTTAGCGCAGGCCGAAAAGCTGTGCGCGCAACGCAATGTGCGCCTGACCCCGCAGCGCCTTGAAGTCTTGCGCCTGATGAGCCTGCAACAGGGGGCGATCAGCGCCTACGATCTACTCGACCTGCTCCGCGAAAGCGAGCCGCAGGCTAAACCGCCCACGGTATATCGCGCGCTGGATTTCCTGCTGGAACAAGGGTTTGTGCATAAAGTCGAATCCACAAACAGCTATGTCCTGTGCCATCTTTTCGATCAGCCAACGCATACATCGGCCATGTTTATCTGCGATCGTTGCGGCGTAGTGAAAGAAGAGGGAGCGGAAGGCGTAGAGGACATTATGCACACGCTGGCGGCAAAAATGGGTTTTGCCCTGCGTCATAACGTGATTGAAGCGCACGGGCTGTGTTCTGCATGCGTTGAGGTGGAAGCCTGTCGGCATCAGGATGCATGTCAGCACGACCACTCAATTCTGATAAAGAAAAAGCCGCGTTAGCAGCAAAAGAAAGGCGGCTCTTAAGCCGCCTCTGTGGGTTATTCAGCGTTACCAACGGTAATCGTTACGCGTTTCCCAGTCTTTGACTTCATTTTCCGCCTGGTCTTTCGCGTAGCCGTAACGTTCCTGAATTTTACCGACAAGCTGATCGCGCTTGCCTTCAATGACGGTCATATCGTCATCAGTCAGCTTACCCCACTGTTCTTTCGCTTTACCTTTGAACTGCTTCCAGTTGCCGCCGATTTCGTCTTTATTCATCATCGTGTCCTCTTAGTTAAGCGTCGGGTCGTAACGTCCGTTACGTTCTTTTCTGCTGGACGTGATAATAATTGTAGTTGAGGATTCGGCAGTTGATTTCATATTCGGAATCTTTAACCGTCACGATATATCGTGACGGGAAGGAAGCCAGGTATTATTTTGCCAGTGGCGATGCCAGATAAAGGCAAGCGAGAGGCCGCGCAGTGAGAGAAAGACCGCAAGCGCCAGCCACAAACCGTGATTACCCAGCCACGGAAGCGTCAGCAGCGTCAAACCAAACCCCGCCGCCGCAACCGCCATACTGTTGCGCATTTCCGCTCCGCGCGTCGCACCGATAAACATGCCGTCCAGCAGATAACACCACACCCCCACCACCGGCAAGATCACCTGCCAGACGATGTAGTGGTCCGCCAGTTCACGTAAAGCCGGGATCGAAGTGAGTAATGCAATAATGTCACGGCCAAAACAGGCATAAATGAGTGCAAACGCCAGCGCGACCAGTCCCGCTTGTCGACAGGCTGCCCGCCAGACGTCCCTAAGCTGCCCACTTTCCCGCGCGCCGTACGCCTGCCCGGAATGCGCCTCAACGGCGTAGGCGAAGCCGTCCAGCGCGTAGGCGGTAAACGTCAGCAATGTCATCAGGACCGCATTCACCGCGACGATCTCAGGCCCAAGACGGGCACCAAAAACCGTCAATGCGCCAAAACAGAGTTGTAGCAGAAGCGAGCGCAGCATGATGTCACGGTTGAGCGCCAGCAGTTTACGGATATTGCCGCGCCATGCGGTTTTCAGCATTGCGAGGGATATCCCGCGCAGAGCCAGCACGCGCCAGACCATCCACAGCCCAATGAGTAAGGTTCCGTATTCGGCAATCGCCGTCGCCAGTGCCGCCCCGCGCACGTCCATATGCAGGCCCATCACCAGCCAGAGATCGAGCATAATGTTGAGAAGGTTTCCCACGACCAGCAAAATCACTGGCGCACGGGCGTATTGCACACCCAGTAACCAACCCAGCAGAACCAGGTTTGCCAGCGAAGCGGGCGCGCTGAGCCAGCGGATTTCCAGGAAGCGACGCGCCTGCTCCAGTACCGCCTCGCTGCCACCAACAACATGGAGCGCAACGTCTATCAGGGGCGTGCGCAGTAAAACAATGAGTACCCCCGCGCCAAGCGCCAGGATCAGCGGCTGCACCAGCGCACGCGCCAGACGTAACGGATCTTTCGCACCATACGCCTGTGCGGTGAGCCCGGTGGTGCTCATACGCAAAAAGAGCAGCAGCATGAACAGAAAGCTGGTTGCCGTCGCGCCAATCGCCACGCCGCCAAGATAAACAGGGGAATCGAGATGACCAATAACGGCCGTATCGACCAGACCCAGCAAGGGCACGGTGATATTGGAGAAAATCATCGGCAGGGCAAGACGCCACAATGCCTTATCAGATGCCGTCAGCAGTGACATGAGAGATACCGGGAAGGGTAAATGAAGCAGGCTACAGCGGAAGCGTAGCCTGTCAGGAAGAGATTACAGCCATTCGCCGTTACGAATCACGCCAACAGCCAGACCTTCAATAGAGAAGCTCTGTTCGCGGAGGTCGACCACAATCGGGGTGAACTCGTTGTTTTCGGGCAACAGCTGAACGGTGTTACCCTGTTTTTTCAGGCGCTTAACGGTCACTTCGTCATCAATGCGCGCAACCACCACCTGGCCGTTTCGCACATCCTGCGTTTTGTGAACGGCCAGAAGGTCGCCATCAAGAATGCCGATGTCTTTCATCGACATCCCGCTAACGCGCAGCAGAAAATCAGCGCTCGGCTTGAACATACCAGGATCGACCTGGTAGTGACCTTCAATATGCTGTTGTGCCAGCAGCGGTTCACCTGCGGCAACGCGGCCTATCAGCGGAATGCCCGTCTCTTCTTCCACCAGCAGGCGGATACCACGCGACGCGCCTGACACAATCTCAATCACACCCTTACGCGCCAGCGCTTTCAGGTGTTCCTCGGCAGCATTCGGAGAACGGAAACCCAGACGCTGCGCGATTTCCGCACGCGTGGGTGGCATACCCGTCTGGCCGATATGATCCCGAATGAGATCAAACACCTCTTGCTGCCTGGTCGTTAATGCTTTCATTCCGCCCCCTGGGTGTATATACAGTTATGCTGTGAGTATATACAGTCAAAGGCGATTTTGGAACCAAAAACTGCACAAAAAACCAGGGACTTAATTATTCCTCGAGCATCATCGGAAATGTGACCAAAGCAGCGTGACCCAGGTAATGGCTGCGGTGATAATCGCCAGCAGGACAGCGGCGGAGCCCATATCTTTCGCGCGGCCAGAGAGCTCGTGAAAATCAGAGCCGATCCGGTCGACCACGGCCTCAATAGCGCTATTGAGAATTTCCACTATCATCACCAGAAGTACGGAACCGATGAGAAGCACGCGGGTAATGGCATCTACATCAAGGAAACAGGCGATGATAACCGCGACGATAGCGGCGACACCTTCCTGGCGAAAAGCAGCTTCATTAACCCACGCGGCACGGAAACCTTTCCATGAATAGCCGGCGGCTTTGATGATACGCGTCAACCCAGTGGTATTATTGGCCATTAAAAGAACCTTTTTTAAAAAAGAGCGTCAGTAACAGGAGCTGCAGCGCGTTTCGCTGCCGCCTGAAGTATGACGGGTAACAACAGAAATTTTGCGCGCTTTCTGTTATCCTTGCGCCGCAATTGCATTATTAACCAGAGGCTTTACATCGTTTATGTCCGGCTGGCCACGAATTTACTACAAATTACTTAATTTACCATTAAGCATACTGGTAAAAAGCAAGTCTATCCCAGCAGAACCCGCGCTGGAACTGGGGCTCGATACGTCGCGCCCTATTATGTACGTTTTGCCTTATAACTCTAAGGCAGACCTGCTAACGCTCCGTGCCCAGTGTCTGGCGCATGATTTACCCGATCCGCTTGAACCACTGGAAGTTGACGGCACTTTGCTGCCGCGCTACGTGTTCATTCACGGCGGGCCGCGCGTGTTTACCTATTACACACCGAAAGAAGAGTCCATCAAGCTGTTCCACGACTATCTCGACCTGCACCGCAGCAATCCTGACCTGGATGTGCAGATGGTGCCGGTATCGGTGATGTTTGGTCGCCGTCCGGGCCGCGAAAAAGGCGAAGAGAACCCGCCGCTGCGCATGCTTAACGGCATCCAGAAGTTCTTCGCGGTCTCCTGGCTGGGACGCGACAGCTTTGTGCGCTTCTCCCCTTCCGTCTCCCTTCGCCGAATGGCGGACGAGCACGGCACTGACAAGATCATCGCGCAAAAACTGGCGCGCGTGGCACGTATGCACTTCGCCCGTCAGCGCCTGGCGGCCGTAGGGCCACGTCTTCCGGCGCGTCAGGACCTGTTCAACAAGCTGCTGGCCTCCAAAGCGATCGCCCGCGCCGTTGAAGACGAAGCGCGCAGCAAGAAAATTTCCCATGAGAAAGCCCAGCAGAACGCCATTGCGCTGATGGAAGAGATTGCCGCGAACTTCTCTTACGAGATGATTCGCCTGTCCGATCGTATTCTCGGCTTTACCTGGAACCGCCTGTATCAGGGCATCAACGTGCATAACGCTGAGCGCGTGCGTCAGCTGGCGCACGATGGTCATGAGATTGTCTATGTCCCCTGCCACCGCAGCCACATGGACTACCTGCTTCTCTCCTACGTGCTCTATCACCAGGGACTGGTACCGCCGCACATTGCAGCCGGTATTAACCTGAACTTCTGGCCAGCAGGCCCGATTTTCCGCCGCCTGGGTGCGTTCTTTATTCGTCGTACCTTCAAGGGCAACAAGCTCTACTCCACCGTGTTCCGCGAGTATCTCGGCGAGCTGTTCAGCCGCGGCTACTCCGTAGAGTACTTCGTGGAGGGCGGGCGCTCCCGTACCGGTCGTCTGCTCGATCCGAAGACCGGCACGCTGTCGATGACCATTCAGGCGATGCTGCGCGGCGGTACGCGACCAATCACGCTCGTGCCAATTTACATTGGCTATGAGCACGTGATGGAAGTGGGCACCTACGCGAAAGAGCTGCGCGGCGCGACCAAAGAGAAAGAGAGCCTGCCGCAGATGCTGCGCGGCCTGAGCAAGTTACGCAACCTGGGTCAGGGCTACGTAAACTTTGGCGAGCCGATGCCGCTGATGACGTATCTGAACCATCATGTTCCGGATTGGCGCGAGTCTATCGATCCTATCGAAGCGGTGCGTCCGGCCTGGCTGACGCCAACGGTGAACGGTATCGCGTCCGAGCTGATGGTGCGCATTAACAACGCCGGTGCGGCCAATGCGATGAACCTGTGCTGTACGGCGTTGCTGGCTTCACGTCAGCGTTCCCTGACCCGTGAACAGCTCACGGAGCAACTGGACTGCTATCTGGACATGATGCGCAACGTGCCGTACTCGGTTGATTCGACAGCCCCTTCTGCTACCGCCAGCGAGCTTATCGATCACGCGCTGCAGATGAACAAGTTCGAAGTCGAGAAAGATACGATCGGCGATATCATCATTCTGCCGCGCGAGCAGGCCGTACTGATGACGTACTACCGCAACAACATCGCTCATATGCTGATGCTGCCGTCGCTCATGGCGGCCATTATCACCCAGCATCGCCGTATTTCACGTCAGGAGCTGTTGCGCCACGTTGAGACGCTCTACCCGATGCTTAAAGCGGAGCTGTTCCTGCGCTGGAGCAAGGAAGAGCTGGCCGTTGAGCTGGATAAACTGACGGAAGAGCTGCGCCGTCAGGGGCTGATCACCGTTGCGAACGACGAGCTGCACATCAATCCGTCACGCTCCCGTACCCTGCAACTGCTGGCGGCCGGTGCGCGCGAAACGCTGCAGCGCTACGCCATTACGTTCTGGCTGCTAAGCGCGAACCCGTCCATCAACCGCGGCACGCTGGAGAAAGAGAGCCGGACGCTGGCGCAGCGCCTGTCCGTTCTGCACGGCATTAACGCCCCGGAATTCTTCGACAAGGCGGTATTCAGCTCGCTGGTACTGACGCTGCGTGATGAAGGCTTCATCAGCGATACGGGCGATGCCGAGCCGGAAGAGACGCTGAAGGTTTACCAGATGCTGGCTGAACTGATTACGTCGGATGTGCGCTTGACGATTGAGAGCGCGACGCAGGGCGAGTAACACAATGCCGGGTTATGGCCCGGCCTGATGCCCTGGATAATAAAAAAGGCCCGGTAAGCGCTGACGCTACCGGGCCTTTTTTTGCCTTGTTAAATCATTGCATTTAGCTGAGCAGCGTAAAGGCAATCATCCCGACAATCGCACCCGTCGTGCCGAGGATGGTTTCCATCAGCGTCCAGGTTTTCAGCGTTTGCGCTTCGGTCGCGCCAGTAAACTTGCCGAACAGCCAGAAGCCAGCGTCGTTAACGTGCGAGACGACAATCGAACCGCCCGCGATGCAGATAGACAGCGCAGCCATCTGGGCACCGGAGTAGTTCAGCTGTTCAATCACCGGCATCACCAGACCCACGGCGGTTAAGCATGCCACGGTGGCGGAACCCTGAATGATACGCACCGCCGCAGCCAGCACGAAGCAGGTTACCGCAATCGGCAGGCCCATTCCGGTCAGTGCTTCACCCAGAGCCGGGCCCACGCCGGAATCCACCAGCACCTGCTTGAAAACGCCGCCAGCACCGATCACCAGCAGGATAATCCCCGCAGGCTGCAGCGCGGCACCGCAGATCTCCATCACGCGGTCTTTCGGCATGCCCTGACGCATCGCCAGGCCGTAAATCGCCACCAGGCACGCCACCAGGATCGCCGTGAACGGGTGACCGATGAACTCAAACCATTCGTAGGCGGTAGAACCGACCGGCACAAAGCGCGCGGCGATGGTTTTCAGGCCCACCAGCACCAGCGGCAGCAGGATCAGCGACAGGCTGAAGGCGAAGGATGGCATTTTGCCCTCGCCCAGGTGCGGCTCGGTGATGTCGTCCGGGATGTGCAGCTCAACGTAACGGCTGATGAAATTGCCCCACAGCGGACCGGCGATAATCATCCCCGGGATGGCCGCACACAGGCCAATCAGGATCATCCAGCCAAAATCGGCGTGCATCTGGGAGGCCAGCAGCATCGGCGCCGGCCCTGGCAGCAGAAACGCCGCAGCCGCCGCCACGCCCGCAAACAGCGGAATGACCAGCTTCACGAGGTTAGTGCCGGTATGGCGCGCCATGGAGAAGGCGACGCTGATGAGCAGCACCACCGCCACTTCGAAGAACAGCGGCAGTGCGCAAATCAGACCGGCCAGGCCAATCGCGTAGTGCGCGCGGCTGTGCCCGAAGGATTTGAGCATTTTGACGGCAATCTGGTCGACCGCGCCCGTCTCATGCAGAATCTTGCCAAACATCGCGCCCAGCGCGACCACAATCGCCAGGAAGCCCAGCGTGCCTCCCATCCCTTTTTCCATCGTCGCGGCGATCTTGTCGAGCGGCATACCGGAAAAGAGACCTGCACCAATAGAAACCACCATCAAAGCAACGAAGGCGTGCATACGCGCCTTCATCACTAAAAACAGCAGCAGCAATACCGAACCCACTGCTGTCAAAACTAGCGTTAATGTACTCAAAACTTACTGCCTTTTGTTAATGACCTCGATGGTGCTGGCTACAACACCTTCCAGCGGCTGATCGATATCAACCACTAAGACGTCTTTTTCATCTTCACCCGGCTCCTGAAGCGCTTCGAACTGCGTCACCAGCATCTGGGTTTTAAAGAAGTGGCCTTTACGCGCTTTCAGACGGCTTTCAATCACCCCAAAATCGCCTTTCAGGTAGATGAAAGAGAGGTTCGGATTGCCGTCGCGCAGCAGGTCGCGGTAGGTTTTTTTCAGCGCGGAGCAGACGATCAGGGAAACTTTGTTGGTGCGCTGCATCGCGAACGCGGCGTCATTCAGCGCCTGCAACCACGGTTTGCGGTCGTCATCGTTCAGCGGTTCGCCGGAGGCCATTTTCATGATGTTGCTGCGCGGATGGAGGAAGTCACCATCAAGAAACGCAGCCTGAAGTTGATGCGCCACTTCGCTCGCCACGGCAGATTTACCGCTACCGGACACGCCCATCAGGACGTAAACGTGGTGATCGTGATTAGTCGTGCTCAAAGGGTGTCCCTCAGTCAATTGTTACGGGTAACAGTTATCGGTAACATTGTCCTGCTGGGGCAAAAGAGAAGCAATATCCAAACGTGCGCGAAGTGAATAAGTGTGAGCTACTTCAAATTTGTCAGTTCAAATAGATCCACCCGGTGACAAGGTGAAACCTAAATCTAACATTTTAGGGGTAACCGTCTCTCCACGAATGCGCGCCAGCAGGCGTTCTGCACCAATGCGGCCCATGCGTTCACGCGGTGTCAGAACGCTCGCCAGACGCGGCTCCATCACCTGACCAATGTCGTGGCCGTGGAAGCCGGCAATCGCCATATCCTCAGGGATCTTCAACCCCAGACGCTGGCATTCGAACGCTGCACCGACCGCAAGGTCATCGTTGGTACAGAAAATACCGTCCAGTTGCGGATACTCGCGTCGTGCCTGACGCATCAGCTCAATACCCGAGGTGTAAGATGAGGACTGCTCCACCATCACGCTGTACGGGGTTAAATTTGCGTCGAGCATCGCCTGCTCGTATCCCTTCTGTTTGATGATAGTACGTTCATCAAGACGCGCACCCAGATAGGCAATATGACGATGACCGCGGGCGATGATCGCCGCTGTCATCTGACGAGCCGCTTCAAAGTTATCGAACCCAACGGCGATGTCGAGGCATGGCGACTGGCTGTCCATGAGTTCCACCACCGGAATACCGGCGACTTCAATCATTTTGAGCGTGCGGGCAGTGTGGGTACGTTCGGTTAAAATCAGGCCGTCAATGTTCCAGGAAAGCATTGATTCAAGACGTTCCTCTTCCAGTTCCGGCTTGTACCCATAGTGAGCGAGCATGGTCTGGTAGCCAAACGCATCGGTGACGCTTTCAATGCCGCGCAGAACTTCAGCGAAAACCTGGTTGGTCAGGGAAGGAAGCAGAACGCCCACCGCACGGCTGGTCGCATTGGAGAGAATATCGGGTGCGCGGTTGGGAATATAACCCAGTTCATCAAGGGCGGCGGCAATCTTGCCACGCAACGCCACGGAAACCTGTTCCGGGTTACGTAAAAAACGGCTGACCGTCATTTTGGTCACACCGACGCGATCGGCGACATCCTGAAGTACGGGGCGTTTCTTTTTCATCGTCCTGAGAAATCTTGAAGTGAGAGATTTGCTCAGTTTATCACGGACAAAGCTCAACCTTCCCCGTTTAAAGGGAAGGTTGAGAAATTATTTAGACCGGAGGCAGGTCAAACAGCAGGATTTCGCTTTCGCTGTCGGCGTGCACGGAGAGCGCCTGCTCATCCCAGACGGCCAGACCATCGGCGGTGGTGGCTTTGGTGCCGTTGATAGACACTTCCCCTTTCACAACCTGGATCCACACGCGGCGGTTGGCGGCAATCTGGTGCACGGACTGCTCGTCTTTCGCCAGCGCCCAGCGGTACAGCTCCATATCCTGATGCACTTTCAGGGAACCTTCACGCGCGTCCGGGGACAGCACCAGCTGTTTGCCCTGTTTCGCGTCGAAGCGGCGCTGCTCGTAGCGTGGCGTGATGCCGGTCTCTTCTGGAATGATCCAGATTTGATACAGGTGCAGTTTTTCCGTTTTGCTCGGGTTGTACTCAGAGTGACGCACCCCGGTACCCGCGCTCATAATCTGGAACTCGCCCGCCGGCACCTGCTCTTTGTTGCCCATGCTGTCCTGGTGCTCAACCGCCCCTTCCAGCACATAAGTCAGGATTTCCATGTCTTTGTGCGGGTGGGTACCGAAGCCCTGGCCTGCATCAATCACGTCGTCGTTAATCACGCGCAGCGCGGAGAAACCCATGAAGTTCGGGTCGTAGTAGTCGGCAAACGAGAATGAATGCCATGAGTCCAGCCAGCCATGATTTGCGTGACCGCGTTCGTTTGCTTTGCGTAAGTAGATCATTGTTTTCACCCTCAGTTCGTTTCGATGGAGTAAGTGTGGACTCAAACGGTCGGGGATCATAGAGGGTGAAAATTGACTCCTCTGTTCAAAAATTATGAACAAGCCCAGAGGAGCCGTTTTTGCTTATTTCGCGAGGGTTACCGTGGCAGGAGAAGCCTGCTCGAAGGCCCGCTCAAGGATTTCAAGGTTGGTCAGAACGTCAGATTCCTTGACGTAATTCGGCGCGCCGCTGGTAAGGGTTTCATACAGTGCATCGTAGACGCGGCCATAGTCGCCGGTTTCCGGTTTCAGCTCTTCTTTGACCGTCACCCCCTCATCGTTCACATACTCCAGCACGCCCACGGAATCGTCCGCCGCAAAGCCCGGTTCGCCCGGCATGATGTTGGCCTTCAGGCTGGTCTCCTGCTGGTCAATGCCGTACTTAATGAACGAGCCTTTGGTGCCATGAACGATAAATTTCGGGTAGTCGATTTTCACCAGATGACTGGTTTTAACGATAGCCTTAAGGTCGCCGTAGAACAGCTGCGCCTCGAAGGTGTCGTCCGGGTTGGCTTTATTGCGCAGGCTGCGAATGTCGTAAGCCACGTGGTCCGGGCGGCCAAACAGGGAGATGATCTGGTCCATGGTGTGTACGCCCAGACCATAGAACGAGCCGTCCTGCGGCAGGCCGGGCTGGGTTTCCGCCACCGGGCGGTAGTAATCGAAGTGGCTTTCGATTTCCACAATGTCGCCAAGCTTGCCGCTCTCAATCGCCTTTTTCGCCGTCAGAAAACAGCTGTCAAAGCGACGGTTCTGATACGGTGTGACGGTCAGCCCTTTGTTTTTCGCCAGCGTAAACAGCGCTTTCGCTTCGGCAATGGTCGGGGTGAACGGCTTTTCCACCAGCACGTTCTTGCCCGCTTCGAGCGCGCGTTTCGCATAGTCAAAATGGCTGTCGGCGTGGGTGCAGACAACCACCAGCTTTACCTGCGGGTCATTCAATACTTCATCGAGATCGCTGGTGAAGTGAATGTGGGAGTACTGCAGGGATTGCTCTTCCGGCTTCGCGCGGCGGCGGTAAATATGGGCCACATGCCAGGTGTCTTTACGGTGGAGGACATACGGAAGGTGGTAACGCGTGGTGCTTTTGCCAAATCCAATAAATGCGCAATGTAGTGTCATGGCTCAGTCCTTTTGGAAGGTTACTGAATCTAACCATAACAAAAAAAAAGCCAGCGAGAAGCTGGCTAAAGTAATACTGGAAGCAATGTGAGCAATGTCGTGCTTTCAGGTTCCCGTAGGGGTCCTCCTGAATGCAAAGCAATAATAATCATTCTCATTCGCACTTGTCCAATACTTTTTGCAAAAAATAGCGGTTGACTCAAATTTTAAAGTCATTGATGTTGGAGGGGACTTTTAACCGACTGAGGAACAAGGAATGAGTGAGATAGTGATACGCCACGCTGAACCGAGAGATTACGATGCCATTCGTCAGATCCACGCCCAGCCGGAGGTGTACCACAACACGCTACAGGTTCCTCATCCCTCAGAGCAGATGTGGCATGACCGGCTAACCGATCAGCCCGGCATTAAACAGCTGGTGGCTTGTATCGACGGGACCGTCGCCGGGCACCTGTGCATTGCCGTCGCACAACGCCCGCGTCGCAGCCACGTTGCCGATTTCGGTATTTGTGTGGGTGCGCAATGGCAAAATCGGGGCGTTGCCAGCGCGCTGATGCGAACCATGATTGATATGTGCGACAACTGGCTGCGCGTCGATCGCATTGAGTTAACGGTATTTGTTGATAACGAACCGGCAATCGCGGTGTACAAAAAGCACGGGTTCGTAATTGAAGGCACCGGCAAGCGCTACGCCCTGCGCAACGGCGAATATGTGGACGCGTACTTCATGGCGAGAATGAAGTGACACACTCCCCTCTCCCCTATGGGGAGAGGGTTAGAGTGAGGGGAATAATCAATACCCCGCCGTCAAATCATCCACCGAACGCGGATCCGACGCGCCAAACAGCGCGCCGTCTGGCCCCACCATAATGCTCTGGGTGCTGCCCATCGCCTCTTTCACAGCCACCTTCTGTCCGCGCTGCTCCAGCAGCTTGATGGTGTCCGGGCTAAAGCCCTTCTCCACGCGCAGCTCGTCCGGCAGCCACTGATGATGGAAACGCGGCGCATTGGTCGCCTCGGCGACGTTCATGCCAAAGTCGATGCTGTTCACCACCATCTGTAGCACGGTAGTTATGATGCGGCTCCCGCCAGGGCTGCCGGTCACCAGCCAGGTTTTCCCGTCTTTCACCACGATGGTTGGCGACATGGACGACAGCGGACGCTTCTTCGGCCCCACCGCATTCGCATCGCCGCCGACCAGCCCGTAGACGTTTGGCACGCCCGGCTTGGCGGAGAAGTCATCCATCTCGTTGTTCAGCAGAATGCCGCTGTTGCCCGCTACGATCCCGGTACCAAAGGTAGTGTTGAGCGTGTAGGTCACCGCCACCGCATTGCCGTCTTTATCCACCACCGAGAAGTGCGTCGTCTGGTTGCTTTCATACGGCGCCAGCTTGCCGGGGCGGATCTCGCTCGACGGCTTAGCCTTGTTGATGTCGATCTGATCGGCAATGGATTTTGCATACGCCTTGTTGGTCAGCGCCTGCCACGGCACCTTCACGAAGTCCGGATCGCCGAGATATTCCGAGCGGTCGGCATAGGCGCGTTTTTCCGCCTCCGCCATCACCTGCATGGCATCCGCGCTGCCGAAGCCGAACTTGTGCATATCAAAGTTTTCAAGAATATTGAGGATCTGCACGATGTGAATGCCCCCGGAAGACGGCGGCGGCATGGAGAAGACCTCGTAGCCGCGGTAGGTGCCGCTAATCGGCTCGCGCTCCACCGCCCTGTATTCCGCCAGGTCCGCTTTGGTGATAAGCCCCCCGTTCTTCTGCATCTCTTCCGCAATCTGGTCGGCAATCGCCCCTTTGTAGAACGCGTCCGGGCCGTGCTCCGCAATCAGCTCCAGGCTTTTGGCGAGATTCTTCTGCACCAGCTTATCGCCCTTCTTCAGCGGCTCGCCGTCCTTCCAGAAAATCGCCTTGCTGTTTTCGTGATTGGGAATGACTTCACTGCCGTAGGTCTTGAGGTCGTCCGCCAGGGCGTCATTGACCACAAATCCCTCCCGCGCCAGCCTGATGGCAGGCTGCACCACCTTGTTCAGCGGCATCGTGCCGTATTTTTCAAGCGCCAGCGAGAAGCCCGCAACGGTGCCCGGCGTGCCGGACGCGAGATGCGAGGTCAGGGATTTTTTGCTGTCAGGGTTACCCTGGTCGTCGAGGAACATATCGCGGGACGCCTGAGAAGGCGCCATTTCGCGGAAGTCGATGGCCGTGGTTTTGCCGTCTCTGGTGCGCAGCATCATAAAGCCGCCGCCGCCCAGATTCCCCGCCTGCGGATGCGTTACCGCCAGCGCATAGCCGACGGCGACCGCTGCATCCACCGCGTTACCGCCCTGCTTAAGAATATCGACGCCCACTTGGGTCGCCAGCGCGTCAACCGAGGCCACCATGCCGTGCGTGGCCCGCACGGGGTGAAAAACATCCTCCTCCACGCCGTAAGAGACGGGAGGAGCGGCGGGCGGGTTGGCCGCCACGGTAAATGTGCCGCCTGCCATCAGCGCGGCGATGGCGACCCAGCGCAAGAAGGTTGGTTTCATCATTATTGTTCTCCAGGTGAAGGGATCCATATTCCCCGCTTAAGCCTGGTTCACAACTCCTAAAAAATCATCGTCATGGTGAAATCAGGGTAAA
Organism: Enterobacter cloacae complex sp. P13B; assembly: GCF_014895915.1. NCBI lineage: Bacteria > Pseudomonadati > Pseudomonadota > Gammaproteobacteria > Enterobacterales > Enterobacteriaceae > Enterobacter > Enterobacter cloacae complex sp. P13B. The sequence continues at coordinate 58,871 of NZ_JADBQN010000019.1, read as the reverse complement.
CTTAAGAGAGACCTCAAGAGGAGGAAATGACAATGAAACGCTTGATGATTATTGCGGCGCTGATCCCGTTTGCCGCGCTCGCACAGCCACTCAACACCATGAACAATCCGAACCAGCAGGGTTATGTCATCCCGAGCCAGCAGCGTATGCAGACCGAGATGATGAGCCAGCAACAGCAGCAGAAAGGGATGCTCAATCAGCAGCTGAGAACGCAGACCCAGATGCAGCAGCAGAGCCTGCAAAACCAGATGAACGCCAACACCCAGCGCGTGCAGCAGGGACAGGTGCGCGAGCAGCCGCTGCCAAATAAAAACGGCGGGATGTTAGGGGGCGGGATGTCGCAAAGCAGCGGTCAGCAGCATATGCTGCCGACCCAGCAGAACGGCAGTATGCTCAATAAATAAATTTCGGGCCGATCTGGTCAATCGCATCGGTACAGATACTGTCCACGCCCCAGCGCAGCAGCTCGGCTGCGCGCTGGGGTTTGTTAACGGTGTAGACCAGAATATGCAGACCCGCGTCTTTCAGCATTTTCACCCGCGCCTCATCCAGCAGCTTGTGGTTCAGATGGATCGAGACGCAGCCTAAGCGGCCCGTCAGTTCACGCCAGTCCTCACGCCACTCGTCCAGCAGCAGCCCGCGCGGCAGCTCAGGTACAGCTGCCTGTGCGGCCTCCAGCGCGTCGATGTCAAACGACGACAGCAGCGGCGCGGTCATGCCTTCCCACAGCTCGCGCGCGGCAAGGGCAATCACTTTGCCCGTCAGCGGCCCGGTGCCGGTGGTCGGTTTGATTTCGATGTTCGCCATCATGCCGTGCTGGCGACAGCGATCGGCCACTTCCGCCAGCAGGGGCAGCGGTTCGCCTTTGAACTCGCCGCTATACCAGCTTCCGGCGTCCACCTTCAGCAGATCGCGCCACGGCAGTTCACCCGCCACGCCCCAGCCGTTGCTGGTGCGTTCAAGATTGTCGTCATGCAGCAGGAAAATTTCGCCGTCCTTCGACAGCTTGGCGTCGAACTCGATCATCGTGTGGCCGTAGCGCGCGCCGACATCGATCGCCGCCAGGGTGTTTTCCGGGGCCAGCTTACCGCCGCCACGGTGGGCGACGATGTGGGGGTAAGGCCAGTTGCTCATACTCGTTGTCCTGTTTCACCGTCAAAAAGGTGCAGATGGTTTTCCGGCAGGTGGAGCCACAGCGTGCTGCCCGCTTTCGGGCGCTCCTGATGCGCCAGGCGCACCACCATTTTTTGCTCGCCCCAGCGCCCATGCGCCAGGTTATCTGCACCCAACATCTCCAGCGTGTCCATCACCAGCGGCACGCCGCCGTCCGCCTGAGAGGTTAAACCAATATGCTCGGGACGGATACCGAGCGTCATCTTACGCCCGGCGTAGCCACGATAGTACCAGTTGATCGGCAGCGCCATCCCGCTTTCCAGTTCAAAGTGGGTGCCCGCGCTGCTGATGCGCCCTTCCAGCAGGTTCATCGCCGGGCTGCCGATAAAGCTCGCCACAAAGCGGGTGGCCGGTTTTTCGTACACTTCCACCGGGGTGCCAATCTGCTCGGCAATGCCTTTGTTCATCACCATTACGCGCTGGGCAAGAGTCATGGCTTCGACCTGATCGTGGGTCACGTACAGTGACGTGGTTTTCAGACGACGGTGCAGCTGCTGCAGCTCAAGGCGCATCTGCACGCGCAGCTTGGCGTCGAGGTTAGACAGCGGCTCGTCGAACAGGAATACCGCCGGGTCGCGCACGATGGCGCGCCCCATCGCCACGCGCTGGCGCTGGCCGCCGGAGAGCTCGCGCGGGCGGCGCTTGAGCAGGCCGTCCAGCTCAAGAATGCGGGCGGCTTCTTTCACGCGCTCCTCGATATGGCCTTTGCCCATACCGCGGATTTTCAGCCCCCAGGCCATGTTCTCCTCCACGCTCATGTGCGGATAGAGGGCGTAGTTCTGGAACACCATCGCGATGCCCCTGTCTTTCGGCTCCATCTCGGTGACGCGCTGACGGTCAATCCAGATGTCCCCCGAGGTTACGCGCTCCAGCCCCGCCACCATGCGCAGCAGCGTGGACTTCCCGCAGCCGGACGGGCCGACCATCACGATAAATTCGCCGTCCGCCACGTCGAGCGTCAGCGGCTGAATGACCTGGGTTTTACCGTCCCAGCTTTTGGTAACTGCCTGAAGTTTTAAACCTGCCATCTTATTTCTCGCTATCGACCAGGCCGCGGACAAACGCGCGCTGCATGGCTAAAACAATGACTACGGGTGGGATTAGGGTGAGCAGCATCGCCGCCATCACCTGGTTCCAGAGGGTGGTGCCTTCACCGGTGGCAATCATGCCTTTGATGCCCGCCACGGCGGTGCCGAGGTTGACGTCCTGAATAATCAGCAGCGGCCACAGGTACTGGTTCCAGCCGTAGATAAAGGTGATCACAAACAGCGCCGCAAGGTTGGTTTTCGACAGCGGCAGCACGATGTCGCGGAAGAAGCGCATCGGGGAGGCGCCGTCGATGCGCGCGGCCTCAATCAGCTCGTCCGGCAGGGTCATAAAGAACTGGCGGAACAGGAAGGTGGCGGTCGCCGAGGCCATCAGCGGCAGGGTTAAGCCCGCGTAGCTGTCCAGCATCTTCAGGTTGGCAATCACCTCCACCGTCGGGAAGATACGCACCTCCACCGGCAGCATCAGGGTGATGAAAATCATCCAGAAGAAGAGGTTACGCAGCGGAAAGCGAAACCAGACAATGGCGAAGGCCGAGAGCATCGACACCGTAATTTTGCCAACCGTAATGCCGAACGCCATGATGAAGCTGTTGAGCATCATCAGCCAGAACGGCGCGCTGTTGGCGCCCACGCCCTGGGTCCAGATGGTTTTCATGTTCTCGAAAAGATGCCCGCCCGGGATCAGCGTCATCGGCGTGTCGAACACCGCTTTAGTGTCCAGCGTGGCGGCGACAAAGGCCACGTACAGCGGGAACAGGATGACGATAATCCCTAAAATCAGCATGGTGTGGCTGAAAATCGTCAGCCCGCGACGGTTCTCAATCATTGGTAGCGCACCTTACTTTCAACATAGCGGAACTGCACCACCGTGAGGATGATGACGAGGAACATCAGCACCACCGACTGCGCGGCGGAGGCCGAGAGATCCAGCCCGGCGAAGCCTTCACGGTAGATTTTGTAAATCAGCGTGGTGGTCGCCTGGACCGGGCCGCCCGCGGTGGCGGCGTCGATCACCGGGAAGGTGTCGAAGAAAGCGTACACGAGGTTAACCACCAGCAGGAAAAAGCTCACCGGGGCAATCAACGGCAGGGACAGTCTGAAGAAGCGACGAATCGGCCCTGCGCCGTCAATCGCGGCGGCCTCCACCAGCGAACGCGGGATGGACTGCAGCGCGGCAAAGAAAAACAGGAAGTTATAGCTGATCTGCTTCCACACCGAGGCGAACACCACCAGGAACATCGCCTGACCGCTGTTCTGGGCGTGGTTCCAGTCGTAGCCGAACTCTGCCAGGAAGTGAGTAATCAGCCCGCGTCCGGGGTTAAACAGGAAGATCCACAGCACAGCGGCAACGGCGGGGGCCACGGCGTAAGGCAGCAGCATCAGGGTCTGATACAGGCGGCTGCCGCGCACCACGTAATCCACCAGCGCGGCGAAAAACAGCGAGGCAACAAGGCCGCTCACGGTCACTAGCGCGCTGAATTTCATCGTCGTCCAGAAGGAGTCCAGGTAGTAGCTGTCATGGAATAGCGCGGTAAAGTTGTCCAGCCCGACGAACTGGCTGGAGAGCCCGAACGGATCGACGCTTTGTACCGAGTACCACAGCGCTTCGCCCGCAGGCCAGATAAAGAAGATAACGGTGATGACCAGCTGAGGCGCGACCAACAGGTACGGCAGCCAGCGGGAGCGAAACACCGGACGGGATGAGGACATGGAGATTGGGTTCCTGAACAATGCCGGGTGGCGGCTGCGCCTTACCCGGCCTGGATGGGGCACGTCGTAGGCCCGGTAAGCGCAGCGCCACCGGGCGAATCACAGATTACGATTTCGTCGACTGCTCAAAGCGGCGCAGCAGCTGATTCCCGCGCTCTACTGCGGAATCCAGCGCCTGCTGTGGCGTTTTCTTCCCGGTCCACACGCTTTCCAGCTCTTCATCCACGATGGTGCGGATCTGCGGCATGTTGCCCAGACGCAGGCCTTTAGTAAACGGCAATGGCGGCTTGTTCAGCATCTGACGCGTCGCGATGTCCGCGCCCGGGTTTTTGCTGTAGAAGCCCTGCTCGCGGGTCAGGTCATACGCGGCTTTGGTGATCGGCAGGTAGCCGGTCTTCTGGTGCCATTCAGCAGCGTTTTCCGGATTCGCCAGGAAATCCAGGAACTCGGCGACGCCTTTGTAGGTGCCCTTATCTTTACCCTGCATCACCCACAGGCTCGCCCCGCCGATGATGGCGTTCTGCGGCGCGCCCTTCACGTCAGCGTCGTACGGCATCATGCCCACGCCGTAGTTGAATTTGGCGTAGTGACGAATATCCGCCAGCGAGCCGGACGAGGCGGTGGTAATGGCGCAGTCGCCGTTGTAGAACTTCTCGGTGGATTCGTCTTTCCGCCCGAAGTAGCTGAAGTCGCCCTTCTTGTTCAGATCGGCAAGCAGCGCAATGTGCTTCACCTGCTCCGGCTTGTTGAACTCCAGTACCGCGTCGGTGCCGTCGAAGCCATTGTTTTTGGTGGCAACCGGCAGGCCGTGCCAGGCGCTGAAGTTTTCAATCTGGATCCAGCCCTGCCAGCCGCTGGCGTAGCCGCACTTCATCCCCGCCGCTTTCAGCTTCGCGGTGTATTCGGCCAGGTCCTGCCAGGTTTTTGGCTGCTGCTCCGGATCTAAACCGGCTTTTTTGAAGGCGTCTTTGTTGTAGTACAGCACTGGCGTGGAGCTGTTAAACGGCTGGGACAGCAGGTGACCGGTTTTGGAATCGGTGTAGTAACCCGCTACGGTCGGCACGAACTGGGATTCATCGAAGTTGATACCCGCTTCTTTGAACACTTCATAGACCGGCTTGATGGCTTTGGAGGCCATCATGGTGGCGGTGCCCACTTCATACACCTGTAACAGTGCAGGCGCGTTGCCGGTACGGAAGGCGGCGATGCCCGCGCTCAGGCTCTGCTCGTAGTTACCTTTGTACACCGGCACAATTTTGTAATCCGGATGGGTGTCGTTGAAACGCTGCGCCAGGGAGTCAACTTCTTTACCCAACTCCCCTTCCATGGAATGCCAGAACGGAATGGTGGTCACAGCCATTGCGTTCGTCGCAAAAGCCAGACCCAGTGCCAGACCCAAAGCTGTGTGTCGTAACGATGTCATTGTCATCTCTCTTATTGTGCCGGATGCGCGATATCACGCGTTTTATGCTCGCGAGGTAACATGACATGCTCGAATGACAGAAAAATAACTGTTTGTTTACAGATAAGTGACAGTAAAGGGTCAGGGGGATGATGGTTGTGTGAAGGGGGTTTATGTGAAAAAGCCGGGTGGCGGCTACGCCTTACCCGGCCTACTCGATCCCTGTAGGCCCGGTAAGCGCAGCGCCACCGGGCGATACAGACGGCTCAGCCGCCCAGGTAAGCGCTCCGCACCGCTTCGTTCGCCAGCAGCGCATCGCCGGTGTCTTCCAGCACCACGCGGCCGTTCTCCAGCACGTAGCCACGGTCAGCGAGCTTCAGCGCCTGGTTGGCGTTCTGCTCGACGAGGAAGATGGTCATCCCCTCTTTACGCAACTGCTCGATGGTGTCGAATATCTGCTGGATGATGATCGGCGCAAGACCGAGCGACGGCTCGTCCAGCAGCAGGAGACGCGGCTGGCTCATCAGCGCGCGGCCAATTGCCAGCATCTGCTGTTCACCGCCGGACATGGTTCCCGCACGCTGAATGCGACGCTCCCACAGGCGCGGGAAGAGTTCGTACACCCACTTGATGCGGGTCTGGTATTCATCGCGATGGGCGAAGAAACCGCCCATCGCCAGGTTCTCTTCCACCGTCATACGCGAGAAGACGCGACGCCCTTCCGGGACAATCGCCACCGCCTCACGCATGATTCTGGCCGTCTGCCAGTCGGTAATGTCCTTACCATCGAACACAATCCGCCCGCTGGTGGCGCGCGGGTCGCCGCACAGGGTGCCGAGCAGCGTGGTTTTACCCGCGCCGTTGGCGCCAATCAGGGTAACGATTTCACCCTGATTGATGTGCAGGCTGACGTCGTGCAGCGCCTGGATCTTGCCGTAGTGCGCATTGACCTTGTCGAACGTTAACATCGCTTTTTCCATCTTATGCCTCACCAAGGTATGCGCGGATCACGTCCGGGTTGTTGCGGATCTCTTCCGGCGTGCCGTTTGCCAGCGGCGTGCCCTGGTTTACCACGTAGATACGGTCCGAAATACCCATCACCAGCTTCATGTCGTGCTCAATCAGCAGGATGGTGGTGTCGTGATGATCGCGCAACTCGGCAATCAGCTCGTCCAGCTCTTTGGTCTCTTTCGGGTTGAGGCCCGCTGCCGGTTCGTCGAGCATCAGGATCTCCGGCTGGGTCACCATGCAGCGCACGATCTCCAGTCGACGCTGGTCGCCATAGGCCAGGTTGCTCGCCTGACGGTTGGCGTGCTGCAGCAGGCCGATACGGTCGAGCCAGGTGGCGGCGCGATCGAGCGCCTCCTCCTGCGCGCGGCGGAAGGCCGGGGTTTTCAGCAGGCCGGAGAACAGGCCGGTTTTCAGCTGCTGATGCTGTGCCACCAGCAGGTTCTCAATCACCGTCATCTCGCGGAACAAACGCACGTGCTGGAAGGTACGCACCACGCCCATGCGGGCAATCTGCTGGCCCGGCAGCCCTTCCAGGTGCTGGTCGCGCAGCATGATGGTGCCGCCCGTCGGCTTGTAGAAGCCGGTCAGGCAGTTAAAGACCGTGGTTTTCCCCGCGCCGTTCGGGCCAATCAGGGAGACGATCTCTTTTTTATGCAGGTCCAGGTTCACGTTGTTGACCGCCAGCAGGCCGCCAAAACGCATCATCAGACCGTTTACGGATAATAATGGCTGACTCATGCCTGCTCTCCTTTCGCTTCCACATTCTTAAGCTTCAGCTGTGGACGCGTCATCGGCAGCAGACCCTGCGGACGCCAGATCATCATCAGCACCATCAAACCACCCAGCATCAGCATGCTGTATTCGTTAAAGTCGCGCATCAACTCGCGAGAGACCACCAGCAGGATGGCCGCGAGGATAACGGCGAACTGCGAGCCCATCCCACCGAGTACCACAATCGCCAGCACAAAGGCCGATTCGGCAAAGGTGAACGACTCGGGGCTGACGAAGCCCTGACGCGCGGCGAACAGCGTGCCGGCGAAACCGGCAAACGCGGCGCTGATGGTGAACGCGGTCAGCTTGATGCGGGTCGGGTTCAGGCCCAGAGAGCGGCAGGCGATCTCATCTTCGCGCAGCGCTTCCCACGCTCGGCCCAGCGGCATGCGCAGCAGGCGGTTGATCACGAACAGGGTGATGACCACCAGCAGCAGCGCCACCAGGTAGAGCCAGATCACGCGGTCAGATGGATCATATTTGATGCCAAAGAAGTTGCTGAAGGTATCCCAGCCGCCTTCGCGGGCGGTACGGCTGAACTCCAGGCCAAAGAAGGTCGGTTTTGGGATCTGGCTGATGCCGTTCGGGCCGCCGGTCACTTCGGTGTTGTTGAGCAGCAGGATACGGACGATTTCACCGAAGCCTAAGGTCACAATCGCCAGGTAGTCACCGCGCAGGCGCAGCACCGGGAAGCCGAGCAGGAAGCCTGCGGCGGCAGAGACCAGCCCCGCCAGCGGCAGGCAGGTCCAGAAGCCCAGGCCGTAATAGTGGTTCAGCAGCGCGAAGGTGTACGCGCCGATAGCGTAGAAACCGCCGTAGCCCAGCACCAGCAGGCCGGACAGCCCCACCACCACGTTCAGACCGAGGCCGAGAATCACATAAATCATGGTCAGGGTGGCGATGTCCACCGTGCCGCGCGACACCATAAACGGCCACGCCACGGCAGCCACCAGCAGCGCCACGAGGAACAGCTTCTGTTTTACCGTTGTACCGTCGATCGCCGGCAAGACGAATTTCGGTCCGGAGACATTTTTCAGCGTTTTCTGGAACAGCGGGCGCAGCAGCTGGAACAGGAACACCACGGCGGTGCCGATAAAGACCCACTGCCAGCGAATATCAGCTGCAGTATCGACAACGAGTTTGGTGCCATTCAGCTCAAGCTGGACGCCCATAAAGACGCTGGCCAGCACGAAGAACATGGCGGCAGAGAGCAGCGCCATTGCAAAATGCATCGGTTTCATACTTTCTCTACCTCCGGACGGCCCAGAATACCGGTAGGCATCACCAGCAGAACCAGAATCAGCAGGGCAAACGACACCACGTCCTTATATTCGGTGCTCAGGTACGCCGAGGAGAGTGCTTCCGCCACGCCCAGGATCAGGCCGCCAATCATCGCGCCCGGAATGCTGCCAATGCCGCCCAGTACCGCCGCGGTGAAGGCTTTCATCCCGGCCATAAAGCCGATGTACGGGTTAATTACGCCGTAAAACTGGCCGAGCAGCACGCCAGCCACCGCAGCCATCGCCGCGCCAATCACGAAGGTCAGGGCGATTACGCGGTCGGTGTTGATGCCGAGCAGGCTCGCCATCTTCAGGTCTTCAGCGCACGCGCGGCAGGCGCGTCCCATGCGGGAGTAGCGGATGAACAGGGTCAGGGCGAGCATGGCGACAAAGGTCACGACCCAGATCACCAGTTGCATCGTGGTAATAGAGGCAGAGAAGTTTTCGCTGGCCCCCACAATCCACTGGCCGTTAAACAGGCTTGGCAGCGCCACGTCGCGCGAACCTTCGGTCAGGCTGACGTAGTTTTGCAGGAAGATCGACATCCCAATCGCGGAAATCAGCGCAATAAGACGCTTGGAGCTGCGCACCGGCCGGTAGGCCACGCGCTCGATGCTCCAGCCGTAGGCGCTGGCGATCACGATCGCGCCAACAAACCCGGCGGCGACCAGCAGCCAGCTGCTGTCGATGCCCATCATCATCAGCGCGGCGATAATCATAAAGGAGACGTAGCTACCGATCATATACACCTCGCCGTGGGCGAAGTTGATCATGCCGATAATGCCGTAAACCATCGTATAGCCGATGGCGATCAGCGCGTAGGTGCTTCCCAGCGTGACGCCGTTAAACATCTGCTGCAAAAAGTAGAGAAACTGCTCGGACATATGCAAACCTTTTTATACCCGCCCGGTGAGCCGGGCGGTGGGATAATTATTTGGCGACCGAGGACGAACCGTCGGCGTGCCACTTAAAGACACCAAACTCAAATCCCTTCAGATCGCCTTTCTCATCCCAGTTCAGCGTCCCAATCACGGTGTTCGCCCCGTGTGCTTTTAAATCTTTCACCAGATCCAGCGGCTCTTTGCTGCCGGTACGCTCCAGCGCGGTTGCCAGAGACTGCACAGCCGCGTAGGTGATCCAGACGTATGGACCACTCGGATCTTTCTTCTGCGCCTTGAGCGCATCCACGATAGCCTTGTTGGCCGGATCCTGGTCATAGCGTTTTGGCATCGTCACCAGCATGCCTTCGGCAGAATCCCCTGCGATGTTCGACAGTGAGGCGTTGCCCACGCCCTCTGGCCCCATAAACTGGGTTTTCAGACCGGTGGCGCGCGCCTGGCGCAGCATCTGGCCCATCTCCGGGTAGTAGCCACCGTAGTAGACGAAGTCGATGTTCTCTTTTTGCAGACGGGCGATCAGCGCGGAGAAGTCTTTTTCGCCTGCGGTAATGCCGTCGAAGAAGACGATGTTCGCGCCGCCTTTTTTCAGGCCGTCCTGCACGGAGCGCGCCAGGCCTTCGCCGTACTGCTGCTTGTCATGAATGATGGCGATACGCTGTGGCTTAACGGTCTCGAGGATGTATTTGGCCGCGGTTGGCCCCTGGGAGGAGTCCAGACCGGCGGTACGCATGATGTGCTGGTAACCGCGCTGGGTCAGCTCCGGGTTGGTGGCGCCCGGAGTGATCATCAGAATACCTTCGTCTTCGTAGATATCGGACGCGGGCTGGGTGGAGGATGAGCAGAGGTGGCCGATGACGTACTGAATCCCGTCGTTGACGATTTTGTTGGCGACCGCAACGGCCTGTTTCGGATCGCAGGCGTCGTCATACTCCACGCCTACCAGCTTGTCGCCCTTGATGCCGCCTTTGGCGTTGATGTCTTTGATGGCCTGACGCGCGCCGTTAAACTCCATGTCACCCCACTGGGCAACAGGGCCGGACATCGCACCGACTACCGCAACTTTAATCTCTTCCGCCATGACCGCATGCGAGATCGCCAGTGCAACCATTCCCGCGATAAATGTCTTCGCGTTCCTTTTCATCTCAGAATCCCCATTCGTGATGTCGTGTTTATATTTTGTTTTATTATGGTTAAAAAGCATTCTGTACTTTTAATGAACAACGCTATTTTTACCAGTGCCTTTAATGGTTTAGCGCAGTTTTTTGTCAAAAACCAGACTAAAATCTCTATTTTTCAGGCGATTAAGGAAAGATAATATTCTGAAATCAGGCAGAGATAAACAAATAAAAGTGCAGTTTGCAGCATAAAATAACGGTACAAAGCGCCGAATAAATCACTGCCATTCAGGTTAAAATTCTGCTTATTTTTCGATCCATGTGTTTTCACACTGCCCATTGCATTGCTAAAAAACTAATCACCTGGTTAATGAGAATAAAAAGAGGAAGCCGCTGAGTGAATAAATTGAGTACACTGCCTCTACTCAATTTGATTTGGACAAGCTGCTAATGAAACTGACTATCGTGCGTCTGGTGACCTTTAGCGACCAGGATCATATCGACCTGGGCAAGATCTGGCCGGAATATTCCCCTTCGTCGCTGCATGTCGACGAGAACCATTGCATTTATGCCGCGCGCTTCAACGAGCGCCTGCTGGCCGCGGTTCGCGTGACCCTGAGCGGCACGGAGGGAGCGCTGGACTCGCTGCGCGTGCGTGACGTGACCCGTCGTCGCGGTGTGGGACAGTATTTAATTGAAGAAGTGATCCGCGAAAACCCGAACGTAAACTCATGGTGGATGGCCGACGTGGGCGTGGAAGACCGCGGCGTGATGGCAGCGTTTATGCAGGCGTTAGGGTTTACGGCGCAGGAGAGCGGGTGGGAGAAGCGTTTGGAATGAATTGTGCGGTGCGGCATGATGCCCTCACCCCGGCCCTCTCCCACGGGGAGAGGGTGCAAACACTAAAATGGCAACCTTACGGTTGCCATTTGCGTTTATTTGGCGTCTGTCGCCGTTCCGTTAGCATGCCAGTCAAACACGCCGAACTCAAAGCCCTTCAGATCGCCTTTTGCGTCCCAGGAGAGCGGCCCCATCACGGTTTCCACCGTGTTGGCTTTCAGCCAGGTGGTAATCTCAGCCGGATCGGCTGACTGGTTCAGACCCGCCTGCAGAGACTGCAGCGCTGCGTAGGTTGTCCAGACGAACGCGCCGCTTGGATCCTGCTTCTTCGCCTTGATGGCATCTACGATAGGTTTGTTCGCTGGCACCTGGTCGTAGTTCTTCGGCTTGGTCACCAGCAGACCTTCGGCAGATTCACCCGCGATGTTAGACAGGGAAACGTTCGCCACGCCTTCCGGGCCCATGAACTGGGTTTTCAGACCCGCCGCGCGCGCCTGGCGCAGGATCTGGCCCATTTCCGGGTGGTAGCCGCCGTAGTAAACGAAATCGATATTCTCTTTCTTCAGACGCGCCACCAGGGTGGAGAAGTCTTTCTCGCCAGCGGTGATCCCGTCAAAGAAGACCACGTTGGCATTGCCTTTTTTAAGACCGTCCTGCACCGCACGGGCCAGACCTTCACCATACTGCTGTTTGTCGTGAACAATCGCGATACGCTGCGGCTTCACTTTTTCCAGAATGTACTTAGCCGCCGTTGGGCCCTGATCGGAGTCCAGACCGGTGGTACGCAGGGTCAGCTTGTAGCCGCGCGCGGTCAGCTCCGGTGCGGTCGCAGCCGGGGTGATCATCAGGATACCTTCGTCTTCGTAGATGTCAGACGCGGGCTGAGTAGAAGAGGAACACAGGTGACCGATAACGTATTTGATGCCGTCGTTGACCACTTTGTTCGCCACCGCGACCGCTTGCTTCGGGTCACAGGCATCGTCGTATTTTACGATCTGCAGTTTTTCGCCCTTGATGCCGCCCTTAGCATTAATGTCTGCAACTGCCTGTTCTGCGCCCGTAAATTCCTGGTCGCCGTACTGTGCTACCGGACCGGACATTGCGCCCACCACGGCCACCTTAATATCTGCCTGCGCCATGGTGCTGAATGCCAACGCGATACATCCTGCCAGTAACGCTTTACCCTTCATGTTCATCCTGAGATTCCCCATTATTATGGTTATTACGATTGTTGTGATGTTGTTGTGCAGCGCTTTATTTCAGTTATTGGTGTGCTGTTCGCGCTTTTTCAGCATACTCTGCTAAAACATACCCCATTTTTATGATTTTGGAATAGCTAATTTGAAATGAATATATGATAAGCCCGACAGGATTTACCGCCGGGCTGGTGGCTTTAACGTGTCAGCGACGCGGAGATAATGTCCAGCGCTTTGCGAAACTGCGCTTCTGGGATGGTAAGCGGATAAAGGAAGCGGATCACGTTGCCGTAAACGCCGCAGCTCAGGAGCAGCAGCCCTTCGTTCAACGCGCGCTCCTGCACCTGACGGGTAAATTCCGGCGACGGTTGCCCAGATTGCGGATCGTTAAACTCTACCGCGACCATCGAGCCCTGGGCACGGATGTCGGCGATGAACGGGCAGTTTTCCTTCGCTTTGTTGAGCACTTCTACCAGATGATGGCCGAGATGCGCCGAGCGTGTGCAGAGATCTTCCTCGTCAATCACGTCCAGCACCGCGTGCGCCGCGGCAATCGCCAGCGGGTTACCTGCGTAGGTACCGCCCAGACCGCCAGGTGCAGGCGCGTCCATCACCTCGGCGCGGCCCGATACCGCTGAGAGCGGCATCCCGCCCGCGAGGCTTTTTGCCATGGTGATCAGGTCCGGCTTCACGCAGTGGTGTTCCATCGAGAACAGCTTGCCGGTGCGGGCGAAGCCGCTTTGCACCTCGTCGGCAATCAGCAAAATTCCGTGGGTATCGCACAGGGCGCGCAGCGCCTGCATAAAATCAGCGGGCGCAATGTTGAACCCGCCCTCTCCCTGAACCGGTTCGAGAATAATGGCCGCCACCTGGTCTGGGGCGATATCGGCCTTAAAGATGCGCTCCAGGCTTTTTAATGCTTCCGCCGTGCTGATGCCGTGCAGATCGTCAGGGAATTGAGCGTGGTATACCGAACCGGGGAACGGGCCGAAACCCAGCTTGTACGGCGCGACCTTACCGGTCAGCGCCATGGTCATAAAGGTGCGACCGTGGAACGCGCCGCCGAAGGTGATAAGGCCGGGGCGTCTGGTATACGCGCGGGCAATTTTGACCGCGTTTTCGACCGCTTCAGCACCCGTCGAGAAGAAGGCGGTTTTGGCCGGGCCGTCAATCGGCACGCGCTGGTTGATGCGCTCGGCAAGCGCCACATAGCCCTCATACGGCACAATCTGGTAGGCCGTGTGGGTAAAAGCGTGGAGTTGTTTTTCGATAGCGGAGATAACTTTGGGATGGCGATGGCCGGTATTCAGCACCGCGATCCCGGCGGCGAAGTCGATGTACTCATTGCCTTCCACGTCCCACACCGTGGCGTTTTCGGCTTTATCAGCATAGAAGTTACACATCACGCCGATGCCGCGCGGCGTCGCCTGTAAACGCCGGTCATTCAGTTCGTTATTTTTCACCCTGACCCCCTGAGAAAATCGCCTGCTTAGCGCATCAGTAAGTGTTTGCCAGGGGGGAGAAATTCGCCAGAGCGGGCGCTAAAAAAACAAAACCCCCGAATTTGCATTCGAGGGCTCTCGGTGTACTTCGCGGTAATTACGCTTCGATAGCAGCGCGAAGTTTTTTCATGGCGTTCTTTTCAAGCTGACGGACACGTTCCGCAGAAACGCCGTAGCGGTCAGCCAGCTCCTGCAGCGTGGACTTGTTGTCTTCGTCCAGCCAGCGGGCGCGGATAATGTCCTGGCTACGCTCGTCGAGGCCTTCCATCGCATGGGTCAGCTTGTTCGCGGCCTGATCTTCCCAGTTGTCCTCTTCAATGCCGTCGGCAAAGTTAGAGGTTTTATCCTGCAGATACAGAACCGGTGCCATCGGCTGGCTGTCAGATGCGTCGTCGTCGGAGGACATATCAAAGGTCATGTCCTGCGCGGCCATACGGGATTCCATCTCACGGACGTCTTTGCTGGATACACCCAGCTCGCGCGCCACCATTTCCACTTCATCCTGATTGAACCAGCCCAGACGCTGCTTGGTTTTACGCAGGTTGAAGAACAGCTTACGTTGCGCTTTTGTCGTGGCGACTTTCACGATACGCCAGTTGCGCAGCACGTATTCATGAATTTCTGCTTTGATCCAGTGTACGGCGAAGGAGACCAGTCGCACGCCCACTTCCGGGTTAAAGCGACGTACAGCCTTCATCAGGCCGATGTTACCTTCCTGAATCAAGTCCGCCTGCGGCAGGCCATAGCCCGCATAGTTACGAGCAATGTGAACAACAAAGCGCAGGTGAGACAGGATCAGCTTTTTCGCTGCTTCCAGATCGCCCTGGTAATGCAGCTTTTCAGCAAGCTCCTTTTCTTCCTCGGCCGTTAACATCGGCCAGGTGTTCGCAGCCCGGATGTAAGATTCCAGGTTACCAACAGGGGCTAAAGCTAAAGTTTGCATTTCTTTGGTCATTCATTCCTCTCAATGTTTCTTCTGGTCCAGGCTGTCCCCGTCAGGCAACAACCATGCCAAAGCGTTTGAGCAACGAGATTAGCATTCACTCTTTTATCAGACAGTGATTTTATCCACAAGTTCCAGGTGCAACGGTGAATAAATTACGCACAAAATGTGACATGGAGATGATAACAGGGGAAGAGACAACAGGGACGCTTTCCCTGCAGAGCGAACATCTCGGTGCAGGGAAAGATTATATCACGCTTTTATTAGTCGGGAGTAAAGTGGCGTAAATGTTGAACCGTTGCCAGCCATGCGGCAATCCAGCCGATCATGGAGCACACCAGCAGCAACAGAAGGCACTCATCGAAGCCTAAGCCACTGATATCAAACTTAGTTCCGAAAACCTGCGCCACTTCGGTGACGGCAGACGAAAGCCGCATCACCAAAATTTCTGACAATATTAGTGAAAGAAATGCGCCGGAGAAACCGAGCAGTGCGCCACCGTAGAGGAACGGACGCAGGATGAAACCATCCGTTGCGCCAATCAGTTTTTGCACGTTGATGGTATCGCGACGCGCAAAGATGCTCAGACGCACGCTGTTACCGATGACGAGGAACACCGCTGCCACCATCAGCACGCCGATCATCGCCGACACGCGCCCCACCAGCCCGGTCAGCGCCGCAAGACGGGCAAACCAGCTGTCGTCCATGCGCACTTCATCAATCCCGTTGATGCGTGTGATGCGGTCGCGCAGGGTATTCAGCGAATCGGTACCCTGGAAATCCAGCTTCGGGATCACCACCGCAACGGCGGGCAGCGGGTTCTCTTCCAGCATGTCCAGCGCGCCGCCAAAGCCTGACCAGTTACGGAACTCGCCCAACGCTTCTTCACGGGAGAGATAATTCACCTTCTCCACGCCCTGCTCGGCCTGGATTTGCCCGACCACCTGCGCCGCCGCGTTATCGTCGAGCGCTTTATCCAGATAAACGGTGATCTGCGGTGACGGGTAATACTGCGACGCCGCCTGGTTGACGTTCTTATAGACCATGTAGCAGACGCTTGGCAGCGTCAGGGAGATGGCGATCACCATCACCGTCAGGAACGTCGCCAGCGGTTTGCTTTTCAGGTCCTGCAGCGCGCCGTGGAAGGCGTAGCGCACCTGTTCGTTAAACACGTTGGTCTTGCGGGAGGCCGGTTTCGGCGCCGCTTTCTGGCGCTTAGGCGCATTACGACTGCCGTCACCGCCGCCCTGCGGCTTACGGAAACGGTCGAACCGGTTCCCGAACTGCCGAATCTGGTTCATTGCATCACGCTTGTTCACCGTGGCCTCCGTGCAAATGCCCGTCGCTCAGGGTCAGCATGCGGTACGAACGACGGGAAATCAGCCCCATGTCGTGCGTCGCCATCAGTACCGTTACCCCTACGCGGTTGAATTCCTCAAACAGACGCAAAATCCCTTCGGACAGGGCATCGTCCAGGTTACCGGTCGGTTCATCCGCCAGCAGTACGGCAGGCTTGTTCACCACCGCGCGGGCGATGCCCACGCGCTGCTGTTCACCGCCGGAAAGCTGGATCGGGAAGTTCTTCGCTTTGTCCAGCAGCCCGACCTTGTCCAGCGCCGCAGAGACGCGACGGCGGATATCGTCATAGCTGGCGCCGGCAATAATCAGCGGGATCGCCACGTTATCGAAAACGGTGCGATCCATCAGCAGGTGGTGATCCTGGAAAATCATGCCAATCTGACGACGCAGAAACGGCACTTCACGGTTTTTCAGACGGCTAATTTCGTGGCCGCTGAACCAGATTTTCCCGGCGCTTGGCCGTTCGATCCCACAGATAAGCTTGAGCAGGGTACTTTTCCCCGCGCCGGAATGGCCGGTCAGGAATGCCATCTCGCCTGGCTGCAGGTGGAACGTTACCCCCTGCAGCGCTTGTCTCCCACCGAGATAGGCCTTGCTGACGTGTTCAAAGCGAATCATTGTTAGTCCTCTCGGGCAAATAATGCCTCAATAAAGTCGTCCGCCTTAAACGGACGCAAATCCTCAATACGCTCGCCCACACCGATGTAGCGGATAGGAATGCCGAACTGGTCGGCCACGGAGAAGATCACCCCGCCTTTCGCGGTGCCGTCCAGTTTGGTCAGCGTGATCCCCGTCAGCCCTACCGCTTCATGGAACAGCTTCGCCTGGCTAATGGCGTTCTGCCCGGTGCTGGCGTCGATAGTCAGCATAATTTCATGCGGTGCATCTTCGTCCAGCTTCTTCATGACGCGGACGATTTTCTTCAGCTCTTCCATCAGGTGCGATTTGTTTTGCAAACGCCCTGCGGTGTCAGCAATCAGCACGTCCACGTTGCGCGACTTCGCCGCCTGGATGGCATCGAAAATCACGGATGCGGAATCCGCGCCGGTGTGCTGGGCAATCACCGGAATGTTGTTGCGCTGGCCCCACACCTGGAGCTGCTCAACCGCTGCCGCACGGAAGGTATCGCCCGCCGCCAGCATCACCGATTTGCCCTGCTGCTCAAACTGGCGCGCCAGCTTGCCGATGGTGGTGGTTTTACCCACGCCGTTAACGCCAACCATCAGAATAACAAATGGCGTTTTGCCTTCAATATTAAGCGGTTCGTCAACTTTTGCGAGAATTTCACCCATCTCGTCTTTCAGCAGGCCGTACAGCGCCTCGGCGTCGCGCAGCTGTTTGCGGCTCGCCCCTTCGGTCAGGTTGGCGATGATCTTACGGGTAGTTTCCACGCCCACGTCCGCAATCAGCAGCTGCTCTTCCAGCTCTTCAAACAGATCGTCGTCGATCTTCTTGCCGCGGAAAAGACTGATAAATCCGGAACCTAAGTTTTCTTTGGTTTTGAGCAGGCTGCGCTTCAGGCGCGCGAAGAAACCTTCTTTGGTCGGTTTTTCCTGCTCCTGAACGATCTCTTCTTCGGCCTGCTCTTCCACCGGCACGACGATTACCGCTTCTTCAGCCGCTTCCGCCGCCAGCGCCTGAGCTTCCAGCTCTTCGTCGGTCAGCTCTGGCTCAAGTGCCGCCTCTTCTTCCACCGCCTCAACGATTTCAACGGTTTCCGCTTCGGCCTGCCACTCTTCGGCAGAAACCTCTTCAGCTTTAACCTCTTCGGGCAGCGGCAGCGCTTCGTGTTCGATAGCGGCCTGCGGCGCTTCGGTAAGGGTTTCTACGATAACCGGCTCTGGCTTCTCGCTCTCCTGAACCTGCTCAGTGACCTCAACCACCTCTTCAGCAAAGGATTCAATCTCTTCTTTGCTGTGCGCTGGTTCTTCCGCTTCGACAACCGCAGCGGTTTCGACAGGCGTTTCAGGCTGTGACTGCTCTTCTACAACCTGTTGCTCTTCGGTTTTCTGTTCTGTTTCTTGCTCTTTTTCACCGAAACCCAACCAGGAAAAGAAGCCACGTTTTTTTTGTTTTGCCATCTGCGACTACACTCCTCGCGGCGCTATATACAGGGAAGCTAAAAAAATGATGAAATAGTCTAACACTTTACTTAATTGACATCACCGCCCGCAATCGCAGGGCTATGGTTAACAGAGCTTTCCAGAGATGAAGAAACCCACCCGCGCCCCGGCCGGTCAAATTCGCATTATCGGCGGCCAGTGGCGAGGCCGGAAATTACCGGTGCCGGACAGCCCCGGTTTACGCCCTACAACCGACCGCGTTCGCGAGACGCTGTTTAACTGGCTTGCCCCATCAATGGTAGACGCCCACTGCCTGGACTGCTTCGCCGGAAGCGGTGCCTTAGGGCTGGAAGCGCTGTCGCGCTACGCCGCCAGCGCCACGCTGCTGGAGATGGAGCGCGGCGTTGCGCAGACGCTGCAGCAAAATCTGGCGACGCTGAAGGCGACGAATGCGAAAGTGGTCAACACCAATACGCTGAGTTTCCTCGCGCAGCAGGGTACGCCGCATAACGTGGTCTTTGTCGACCCGCCGTTCCGCAAGGGGTTGCTGGAAGAGACGTTATCCCTGCTGGAGCACAATGGCTGGCTGGCGGATGACGCGCTGATTTATGTAGAAAGCGAAGTGGAAAACGGCCTGCCACCCGTTCCCGTTCACTGGGATCTGCACCGCGAGAAGGTCGCAGGCCAGGTGGCTTATCGTCTGTATCACCGTCAGGCACAAGGAGGATCCGATGCCGGTACTGATTAACCTGGGACGCTTGCTGATGCTGGGCGTCTGGGCATTTTTGATTTTGAATCTGGTGCACCCGTTCCCGCGCCCGTTGAACATCTTTGTTAACGTGGCGCTGATTTTCACCTCGTTCATGCACGCCCTGCAGATGGTGATGCTGAAAAACGGCCTGCCGAAAGATGGCCCGCCGATGACCGGCTGGCAGCAGCTGCGGGTGTTTATTTTCGGCGTGTTTGAACTGCTGGTGTGGATGAAGAAGTTTAAGGCGCAGGTGAAGAAGTAAGGTGCGGTGTGATGCCCTCACCCTAACCCTCTCCCACTGGGAGAGGGGACCGATCGCGCATTATTCAGCCCTAAAACCTACAAAACGCGACCCTTTATAGCTCAGCGTGCCTTTCTCTCCCACCGTCAGCTGATGGTACTGCTGCGCCTCCAGGCGGAAGGTCATCTCCAGACCGCCGGTTTCCGGCTTAAAGCTGGCTTCATAGCGCATGCCGGTGCCCGCGGGCGTCACCTGCTGCTGGCGAGAGCGGCGGTCGTTAAGCGGTTTCTCGCGTTTGTTCGCCACCACTACGCGCTTGTGCATCAGCGGCGCGGCGTCGTTGTCCGCCTTTTCGCGGCGCTGCTGCACGAAGCGAAACGAGGCGGCAATGACGATAATCGCCACCACGATAATGAAAAACAGCGGCATCTTGCTCATTGAAACATCCCATCAGATTATGCGGAATTCAGGATACCTCGCCTGCCCCGGCATTGCCAAACGCCCGCTCGCGTCACTACACTGGATCAGAAACTGATTATTCAGCCTCAACAGTTACAGGGAGTTAATATGCTTTGGTCATTTATCGCTGTCTGTTTTTCCGCATGGCTTTATGTCGATGCGTCCTATCGCGGTCCAGCCTGGCAGCGCTGGTTGTTTAAACCCGTCACGCTGCTGTTGCTTCTGCTGCTCGCCTGGCAGGCTCCGATGTTTAACGCCATCAGCTATCTGGTGCTCGCCGGGCTGTGTGCCTCCCTGATTGGTGATGCCTTAACCCTGCTGCCGCGTCAGCGCCTGCTGTATGCCGTGGGGGCATTTTTCCTCTCCCATCTGCTGTATACCATCTACTTTGCCAGCCAGATGACGCTCTCCTTCTTCTGGCCGCTGCCGCTGGTGCTGCTGGTGATTGGCGCGCTGCTGATTGCGGTGATCTGGTCGCGTCTGGAAGAGATGCGTCTGCCGGTATGCACGTTTATCGCCATGACGCTGGTGATGGTGTGGCTGGCCGGTGAACTGTGGTTCTTCCGCCCGACATCTCAGGCGATGTCCGCGTTCTTCGGCGCGGCGCTGCTGTTAATCGGCAATATCGTCTGGCTGGGCAGCCACTATCGCCGCCGCTTCCGCGCGGACAACGCGATTTCGTCCGCCTGCTACTTTGCCGGGCACTTCCTGATCGTGCGTTCATTGTATATCTAAATAACGCTTGACTCTGGAGTCGACTCCAGAGTGTATGCTGCGGTTAATGAGAAAATTATCATTACCGGAGAATGCCATGTCGACTCCAGAAATTCCAAAAAAAGTCCCACAATTCTCGGCGCTTAAGCTCAGCCCGGTTCCGCCGAAAGACGACTGCTGCTGCGAGGGCGCGTGCGAAACGCAGGTCGATGCGCTGCCTGAAAACGGCAACCGCTACAGCTGGGTCGTCAACGGCATGGACTGCGCGGCCTGCGCCCGCAAAGTGGAAAACGCGGTGAGGCAGGTACCGGGCGTGAACCACGTTCAGGTCCTGTTCGCCACCGAAAAGCTACTGGTCAGCGCCGAAAAAGACGTCAGCAAGCAGGTAGAAGCCGCCGTCAGCAAGGCGGGCTATACCCTGCGCAGCGAAACGGCACCTGCCGAAAAAACCTCTCCCCTGAAAGAAAACCTGCCGCTTATTACCCTCATCATCATGATGGCCCTGAGCTGGGGTCTGGAGCAGATTAACCACCCGTTCGGCAACCTGGCGTTTATCGCCACCACGCTGGTTGGCCTGTTCCCGATTGC
The DNA here is from genome assembly GCF_014895915.1 of Enterobacter cloacae complex sp. P13B. NCBI lineage: Bacteria > Pseudomonadati > Pseudomonadota > Gammaproteobacteria > Enterobacterales > Enterobacteriaceae > Enterobacter > Enterobacter cloacae complex sp. P13B. The sequence continues at coordinate 37,805 of NZ_JADBQN010000019.1, read as the reverse complement.
CCGTCAGGCACTGCGCCTGATGAGAAGCGGCAGCTGGTTTGCCATTGAAACGTTGATGAGCGTGGCGGCCATTGGCGCGCTGTTCATTGGCGCGACGGCGGAAGCGGCGATGGTGCTGCTGCTGTTCCTGATCGGCGAACGGCTTGAGGGCTGGGCAGCGAGCCGGGCGCGCAAAGGGGTGAGCGCGCTGATGGCGCTGAAGCCAGAAACCGCCACGCGGGTCAATGGAGGCAAACGTGAAACGGTCGCCATCAACACGCTGCGCCCGGGCGACGTGATTGAAGTCGCCGCGGGCGGGCGTCTGCCTGCCGATGGGGCTCTCGTTACCGCCACCGCGAGCTTTGACGAAAGCGCCCTGACCGGGGAATCCATTCCGGTGGAGCGTGCGGCAGGCGAAAAAGTCCCTGCCGGTGCCACCAGCGTCGACCGCCTGGTGCAGCTCAAAGTCCTGTCCGAGCCGGGTGACAGCGCCATCGACCGTATCCTGAAGCTGATTGAAGAGGCCGAGGAGCGCCGCGCGCCGGTCGAACGCTTTATTGACCGCTTCAGCCGGATTTACACCCCCGCCATCATGCTGGTCGCCCTGCTGGTTACCGTGATTCCACCGCTGTTCTTCGGCGCGCCGTGGGAGGGCTGGATTTATAAAGGGCTGACCCTGCTGCTGATTGGCTGCCCGTGCGCACTGGTGATCTCTACGCCCGCGGCGATTACCTCGGGGCTGGCGGCGGCGGCACGTCGCGGGGCGCTGATTAAGGGCGGCGCGGCGCTGGAACAGCTGAGCCAGGTTCAGCACATCGCCTTCGATAAAACCGGCACGCTGACGGTTGGCAAGCCGCAGGTCACCGGCATCTATCCGCAGGACATCAGTGAAGACGAACTGCTGATCATGGCCGCCGCCGTTGAGCAGGGCTCCACTCACCCGCTGGCGCAGGCGATAGTGTGTGAAGCGCAGAGACGCGGGCTGGCTATCCCTTCGGCAACCGCCCAACGGGCGCTGGTCGGGTCAGGGATTGAGGCCGTCGTCGACGGCAAAAAGGTGCTGATTGTCGCGGCGGGCGCGTTCTCTCATCCACAGGTTGAGGCGTTAGAGCAGGCCGGGCAGACGGTCGTTGCCGTGATGCAGGACGGCGTGTCGAAGGGCATGCTGGCACTACGCGACACTCTACGCGATGACGCCAAAGACGCCGTGGCGGCGCTGCATCAGTTGGGCGTACAGGGCGTGATCCTCACCGGCGATAACCCGCGCGCGGCGGCTGCGATTGCCGACGAGCTGGGGCTGGCGTTTAAGGCCGGATTACTGCCTGCGGACAAGGTCAGCGCGGTAACTGAACTGAACAGCCGCGCGCCGCTGGCGATGGTCGGTGACGGAATTAACGATGCCCCGGCGATGAAGGCCTCAACCATTGGCATTGCGATGGGCAGCGGCACCGACGTGGCGCTGGAGACCGCCGACGCGGCGCTGACGCACAACCGCCTGACCGGGCTGGCGCAGATGATAGATCTTGCGCGGGCGACGCGCGCCAATATTCGCCAGAACATCGGCATTGCGCTGGGTCTGAAGGGGATATTTCTCGTCACCACGCTGCTCGGCATGACTGGCCTGTGGCTGGCGGTGCTGGCAGATACCGGGGCGACGGTGCTGGTCACGGCGAACGCGTTGAGATTATTACGGCGGAAATAAAAACGCCCGGTGGCGGCTGCGCCTTACCGGGCCTACAACAATTCTGAACCGTAGGCCGGGGAAGGCGCAGCCGCCACCCGGCAAAAAACGGCGTTACTGCATCCCCAACATCCTCGGCAGCCACAATGATATAGCCGGGATGTACGTCACCATCCCCAGCACCACCAGCAACATACCGTAAAACGGCAGCATCGCCCGTACCACGGTTTCAATCTTCTGCTTGCTCACCGCGCTCGCCACAAACAGCACCGACCCGACCGGCGGGGTGATCAGCCCGATCCCCAGGTTAACCATCATGATCATCCCGAAGTGCACCGGGTCGATCCCCAAAGAGTTGGTCACCGGCAGCAGCACCGGCGTCAGGATCAGAATGATCGGCGCCATGTCCATCAGCGTGCCGATCAGCAGCAGCATGATGTTGAGATACATCAGGATCACGTACTTATTATCAGAGAGCGACGTGAAGAACTCGGTGATGCGCATCGGCAGCTGCATGTAGGTCATCACCGCGCCAAACGCCGCGGCAAAGCCGATTAAAATCATCACGATGGTGACGGTTTTCACCGTGCGGCACATCAGCTTCGGCAGTTCGCTCCATTTGTAGTCGCGGTAGATAAACATGGTGACGAAGAATGCCCACAGGCAGGCCACGGCGGCGGATTCCGTCGCCGTAAATATCCCGGACAAGATCCCGCCGAGGATAATCACCACCGTCATCAGCCCCCACAGGGCATCAAGTAAAATCTTCACCGCCTGCTTAAACGGGATTTTCTCACCCTTCGGGTAACCGCGCTTGTGGGCGAATCCGAGACAGAGGATCATCAGGCACAGCCCCAGCAGCAGCCCCGGCAGCACGCCGGCGATAAACAGCGTGGCGATGGAGACCGTTCCCCCCGCCGCCAGGGAATAAATCACCGAGTTGTGGCTGGGCGGGATCAGAATCGCCTGCACCGACCCGCTGGCCGTGACCGCCGCCGCGTATTCGCGCGGATAGCCCTTCTTCTCCATCTCCGGGATCATCACGCTGCCGATGGACGCTGTATCCGCCACCGACGAGCCAGAAATCGCGCCGAAGAACGTCGAGGCGACGATGTTCACCAGCGACAGCCCGCCGCGAATAAAGCCGACAAACACATAGGCGAAGTTAACCAGCCGTCGGGCAATGCCCCCTTCCGCCATGATCGCTCCGGCAAGGATGAAGAACGGGATCGCCAGCAGGGTAAATTTGTTCACCCCACTGGTGATCTGGATCATCAGCGCCTCCAGCGGTAAATCAATCCACAGCGCACCTGCCACGGCGCTCAGCCCCACGGCGAAGGCCACCGGCATCCCCAGCGCCAGCAAAATGGCGAGGGTGAATAACAAAACAAAAGCATCCATTGTTCACCCCTTAACTGTGATTGCCGATCAGCACGACCGGACGGTTTTCCTGCGCGCCAAACAGCAGGCGTTCAAGCACGAACAGAATCAAAATCGCCGACCCGATCGGCAGCGGCAGGTAACTTTCGCCGGAAGTCAGGATCGGGAACTCCGCCACCGGCTGCTCCCACAGCTCGACGCACAGCCAGTAGCTGTACCAGCACATCAGACCGGAAATCAGCAGCATCAGCAGATCAACCACACGTACACACAACTTTTGCAGCGACGCGGGCAGACGGTCGGTGAGCATATTGACCGCAATGTGCGACCCGGCGCGGTAGCTCACCGCCGCGCCGATGAAGGTGAACGTCACCATGCAGATAATGGCGACGGGCTCCGGCCAGGATTCGCCGCGGTTGAGCACGTAGCGTGAGAAGATGCCGATGGGGATGACAATCGTCATCACCAGCAGCGATACACCCGCCACCGCCATGGCGAGCAGGTACAGACGGTCCATCCACTTCAGGTAGAGTTCGGACATACGTGCTCCGTATTACTGGACGTCAGCGATGGCTTTCATCAGATCCTGATGCTTGTCGCCATACTGGGCGCGCACCGGCTCTGTGGCCTTGATGAATACCGTCTTATCGATATCGTGGAACTGCACGCCGCCCGCCTTCATTTTCGCCAGCGCCTGGTCGTTATACGCATTCCACAGCTTGCGCTGTTCGAACTGCGCTTCACGGGCCAGGGTCAGGATTTTTTGCTGTTCATCAGCGCTCAGCTTGTCCCATTTCACTTTTGAATAGAGCAGCATTTCCGGGGTGATAAAGTGGCCGCTGAGGGTGTAGTTTTTAGCAACCGGCATGTAGTTGTGGGCGATAAAGGTGGGCGGGTTATTCTCCGCGCCGTCGATCACGCCGGTCTGCATGCCGCTGTAAACCTCGCTAACGCCCATCGCCACCGAGTTCGCCCCCATGTCCTTCAGCGTGGCGAGTGCCACCGGGCTGCCCTGCACGCGGATTTTCTTCCCTTTCAGATCTTCAGGTTTGACGATCGGCTCTTTGGTGATCAGGTTGCGGGTGCCGGAATCCATCCAGCCGAGGAACACCAGGCGGGATTTCGGGTTCGCGGTCAGCTTGTCGCCGATCTGCTTGCCGATATCCCCGTCGATCACTTTATGCATATGATCCTCATCCCGGAAAACGTACGGCAGGGTGAAGACTTCGATATCCGGCAGGATGGCGGCAACCGGCGCCATGGAGACGCGGATCATGTCAATCGCCCCCATCTGCGCCTGCTCAATCATCTGCTTTTCATCCCCCAGCACGCCGCCGGGGAAGACCTTAATCTCCAGCTTGCCGTCGGTTTGTTGTTTGAGTTTTTCACCCATGTGCTGAACCGCGACCACGTTCGGGTAGCCTTCAGGATGCACATCGGCGGCTTTGATGGTTTGGGCAGAAACGGTGCAGGCAAAAGCAGACAGGCACAGCGCGGCCAGTAACGGCTTGAGGGTCGTATTCATTGAGTCAGCTCCAGGGTAGCGATGTCAGCGTTAAAACAGTGTTTTATTTTTTTACGCTTAGAAAATAGACTAGCCCGGGAGAAGCGTAGGTGAAGCGCCTCACAAAAGCGCGAATTTATGAAACGATGGTTTAAATTTGTGAGGGCGGTAATGCCGGGTAACGACGCGGCCATACCCGGCGGGGCATGACCGCGCGTCAATCAGGAAAAATAGCTCATGACCAGGCCTAAAAACAGCACCAGACCGACATAGTTATTGTTCATAAACGCTTTAAAGCAGGCTTCGCGTTCGCGTTTTGCAATCAGCTTCTGCTGGTAGGCAAACAGCAGCCCTGCTACCAGTATCGACCAGTAAAATTCCCAGTTCAGTCCGTTCAGGCGCGCAATCGCGACCATCAGCGCCAGTACCGCAACCTGCAGAATGCCAATGATGAGTTTGTCCTGGCGTCCAAAGAGAATGGCGGTGGATTTAATGCCAATTTTCATGTCATCGTCGCGGTCAACCATCGCATATTGCGTGTCATACGCCACGGCCCAGAGGATGTTCGCCAGGAACATCAGCCAGCAGCTAAGCGGTAAGGACTCACTAACTGCCGCAAACGCCATCGGAATCGACCAGCCAAACGCCGCCCCCAGCACCACCTGAGGCAGATGGGTGTAGCGCTTCATAAAGGGATAAACCCAGGCCAGAGCAAGCGCCGCGACGGACAGCAGAATCGTCATGGTGTTCAGGGTTAATACCAGCAGGAAAGAGAGCAGCACCAGAACGATGAACAGTACGCGCGCTTCTTTCCCGGTCACCTGGCCGCTGGGTAGCGGGCGGTTGGCAGTGCGCTTTACGTGGCCGTCAAATTTACGATCGGCATAGTCATTCACCACGCAGCCCGCCGCGCGCATCAGCCAGACGCCGGCAACGAATACGCCCAGGATCCACAGCGGCGGCATGCCCGGCGTGGCCACCCACAGCGCCCATAAGGTCGGCCACAGCAGCAGCAACGCGCCAATGGGTTTATCGGTACGCATTAAGCGGTGATACGCCAACAGCTTATTCTGCGTCAGGGTCCACTCCATTTTTTCTTCCTCTTAGTACAACGGTGATGCCGGTAAAAATAGCTCCGTCAGGATTAACGGCTTACCGCTCAGACGAAGGCGGGAACGGCGCCCCCACAGTTCGGCATCACGCCCAATTTCAATGAAATCCCTGGTCAGCTCAGATGAGGTGAAAAGATAACGTCCCAGCGGCGTTTTCCCCAGCCGCTGCAGCGCCAGCTCAGGCCCGGATAGGGTAGATTCAGGCACCACCGTCCGCCCGGCAAGCCAGGGTTCGCCATCGGCACAGAGCAAAATTTCACGCAGCCAGTAGCGTTCCTCTTGCGGCAACAGCGGCAGCTCGCTGGCGATCTCATCGCCGGAGACAAACCCTTCCTGTATAAGGGTTACCGTGACCGTTTTACCCTGTTGCTCAAAACGTTTTGTCATGGAATCTTCCAGCAGCAACCAGTCCAGCTGCTGCGGATCAAGCGCAGGTATTTGGTCGAAATAGCGCAGCGCACGCAGTTGCGTTAGCGCGGGGTGTGACATGCCAGACTCTCCGATACATAACGTAATGGCATTGTATCGCAGAAACGGGCAATGAGGGGGGGCCAAACGTTATTTAACGATCACTATCGCAACATGGGCGCAACAGCCTGGCGAATACGAAAAAAAGTGCGCCCACTCAGGCGCACTAAACTACTAACAAATCAGCACTGTGGGGAACAGTTACCCCTTGCCTTTTACACTGCTGATAAAGGTGGAACGGGCAGTGGTTGAACCTAAACGTTCGGCTTCATCAAGCAGTTTCAGCGCTTTATCGACATCGCCGCGCTTCACCGCCTGCTTAATGGCGTTGTTGAAGTACTCTTCGGTGTCGTTCAGTACGGGCTCGGCTTTCTTCGCCGGGGCTGGCGCTGCGGCTGGCGCAGCGGCAACTGGCGCGGCATAGGCTGGAGCGGCGGTATTACCGACGGTGACCGGCCCCGGACCAGACGAACCAAACAGCGGGCCAACCAGCACGCTGGAAGCGCTATTGGTGGAGACTTTTAACTTCACCAGACCGTCCGTTGCGTGGCGGGCAATCGGGTCGGGAATATCCGGCACCGCATTGCCGGTACCTTTTGCATACGCTTTTGCCGGATCCACTAACCTGGTGGTTTGCTGCAAATCTTTATCGGTGGTGAATACCAGCACGTAGATTTTTTGCTGACCCAGCGCTGGCGTCAGACGCATCACGCCCTCAAGCCGGTCCGCGCTCATCACGCCGGGCTCCTGATAGGTAAAATACTCGCTCGGGAAGAAGGCAGATGGCGTCATGTTCTGGTCGAGGATCAGCACGTTCGGCGCAAATACGCTGGTCTGCTTATTCACTTCACTGGTCAGCGTCAGGGTCAGCTCGCCAATATTGGCCGGAACGCTGTAGGCAGCAACCGGGCCGGAAATGCCGGGCACATTCAGCTGTTGCCCGCCCGTGGAAAGCTGTGTGGACTGCGTTTTGGATTGATCAACCGGTGTCCAGGTCAGCTGCTGCAGCGCTGCCGTCGGAACGGAAGGCGCCGTGGACGTATTCTGAGGAACAAAATTCACTTCTGCGAACGTTAGCGCCGGCACGCTGGCCAGCAGCCCCGCAGAGAGGTACAGCGCGACGAGACTTTTCTTCATTTTCATTGTTATTACCTCTGATAGCATCAGCTCTGCGGTGGCCAGGCAATAGCGCGCAGGGCCCTAAGGAGAGAGGGGCTTACGCCCCTCTTTCAGGTCATTACGTCAGGTCTTGCGAATTACCACCAGATTTCCATCTGGGCACCGAAGCTCCACTCGTCAGTGTCGCCGCGGCCAAGGCCTGCAGTCTGCATACCGAAGTTGGAGTTATAGTTGGAACTCGTAGAGATCGGGCTACCGGAAGTGTCATAACCCCACTTCTCATCCCACTTGGCGTAGGTTGCGAAGACACGGATTGCAGGACGAGACCAGATGCTGTCGCCAGCCTGCCACTGTTGTGCCAGGGTGATTTTGTACTGGTTGTTGGTTTCGTCAGTTTTCTGAGATTTGACGTTGTCGTAGCCTACTTCCAGCAGGGTGCTCATGATTGGCGTCCATTTGTACATAGGACGCACGCCGACGGTCCACCACTTGGTGCCGTTGTTGTTATCCCAGTCGATATCCTGATACATACCGACGTACATCAGGTCCCAACTGTCGCCCAGGGAGATTGCACCGTGGTCAAGGATACGCAGCAGGCTACCGTTGTTGTTGATGCCGTATCCGTACAGTTTGCCATCGGAATCGTCATTGCCAAGACCAATGCCCGCGCCCTGGTTCAGACCTTTACCCTGGGAGGTCATAGAGTCCGTTGCGTACTGAACAACGAACTTGTTGAAGCCCTTCAGCATGCTCTGGGTATGTTCTGCGGTGAACATCCAGCCATCTTTCGAAGCTTTTGGCTGCAGGTAGTAATCATCGTTAACGTTGGTGTGACCGTAGTCAACGCCCAGCTCCAGCGTACCGCCCGGGTTGACTTCCATCTGCGCTAAACGCACGTCAAACACGTCGTTCGCGGTGTCGGTGGTGTAGTCACGGATGTTGTTGCTGGCGAAGGTAGAAGAACCGCCAGCTTCAGTGGAGCGGCTGGCTGCCAGAGAGAGTTTACCGAAGCCCAGGTCGATGTTTTCGATACCCGCACCAGGACCGGAAATGTCCCAGTAGTAGAAGTCGATCATGTGGACGTCATGACGCTGATAGAAGCGCTTACCGGCCCAGATGGTGGAGCCAGGCAGCCACTCAATCAGGTTTTTACCCTGCACGTTGGCTTCACGGAAGGCCGGATCAGTGGCTTCCCAGTCATTCTGCTGCGCAACGGAATACGCGACGTTAGTGTCGAAATAGAAGCTCTTATCGCCCTCTTTCCACACTTCCTGGCCCAGCTTCAATTCCGCATAGGTTTCACATTCGTTACCCAGACGGTATTTACTTTGAGCACCCGTTGCCTGGAAGCACTGCTGGGCACCGCCACTCCCGGTCCAGCCAATGCCGGAACGAGCATAACCTTTAAAGTCCACGGCACCAGCCTGGGCAGACAGGATGCCTGCCGCAATGGCGACCGCCAGAGGGACTTGTTTGCGCAGAGTAATCATCATTCTATCTCCTGAGATCATTGCTTTTCTTTGAACACTTCACCTGTCGGTTTCGTGTCTTCTTTTGGGATTGCTTAAACGCCTGGCTCTTTATGCAACCGACGACATGCAGTGCCATCCTCACGGAACAGATGGCAGCGCTCTGGCGGCAAGCCGATAGCGAATGTGGCACCCTCTTCTACCAACACCACGTCATTCTGGCGGTAGACCAGGTTCTGACGGATGGCGGGGATCTGGATATGAATCTGTGTTTCGTGACCAAGCTGTTCGACGACCTGAACTTCACCTTCCAGCGTCACATCCGCAATGTGGCTTGGCAGTAGATGCTCAGGACGGATACCGAGGGACATATTTGCCCCAACCTGTACGTTGGCGCTGTCGACCGGCAGCCAGACCTGCTGGCGGTTTGGCAGCTCCACCTGTACCTGTTCAATGGCTGTCGCCGTCACTTTGACGGGCAGGAAGTTCATCTTTGGCGAGCCAATAAAGCCCGCAACAAAGCGGTCTGCCGGGTAGTGATACAGCTCCAGCGGTTTGCCCACCTGCGCCACGCGACCGGCGTCCAGCACCACGATTTTGTCGGCGAGGGTCATCGCTTCGACCTGATCGTGGGTGACGTAAATCATCGTGCGGCCAAGGCGCTTGTGCAGACGGGAGATTTCAATACGCATCTGGACGCGCAGGGCGGCATCCAGGTTAGAGAGAGGTTCATCGAGCAGGAACACGCGCGGCTCGGCCACCAGCGTACGGCCAATCGCCACGCGCTGACGCTGGCCGCCGGAAAGCGCTTTCGGTTTACGCTCCAGCAGGTGCGCCAGCTGCAACACTTCAGCCACCTGCGTGACGCGCTGGTTAATGACCTCTTTTTTCGCCCCGGCCAGCTTCAAGCCAAAGGACATGTTCTCGGCAACGGAAAGATGGGGATAAAGCGCATAAGACTGGAACACCATGCCTACGCCGCGTTCGGCTGGCGGGATGTCGTTCATTCGGGTATCACCGATTAGCAGGTCGCCACTGGTGATAGTTTCAAGACCGGCAATCATACGCAGCAGAGTTGATTTACCACAGCCTGATGGGCCGACAAACACCACAAACTCGCCTTCAGTGATGTCCAGATTGATGTCTTTCGACACCACTACGTCGCCCCAGGCTTTCGTTACATTACGCAGCTGTACGCTCGCCATGCCCTTCTCCCTTCGTTACAACCTGTCACCGACAGAAACATTCAAGATAAGTTCACTATGGGGTATCCATTACTTTCGTGAATCCTCCACCCCCCGCCTTTTTTATGGGGGAGGAGGCGGGAGGATGAGAGAACAGGCTCTGCGACCGCAGCCGGGGGGCTGAGGCGAAATTCGTGAAGCCGCCTGCAAAATTCGGTGGGTTTTTATGTGCGCCAGCACTCATAACTTAAATTTATGCAACAGAGATCACACAAACGGGGGGTGGGGCGTAGGGGTTGGGAGGATGGAAAGAGGATGTCAAATAAGGAGACTGAGTCACGTTGAACCACCTTATGTATCCACGAGCACATCACCAAAAAGGATGGCAGATATGAATATCAAGACTGGCGCACGCGTTTTCGCATTGTCCGCCCTTGCAGCAATGATGGTTTCCGCCCCAGCGCTCGCCAAAATTGAAGAAGGCAAGCTGGTTATCTGGATTAACGGCGACAAGGGCTATAACGGCCTGGCCGAAGTGGGCAAAAAATTCGAGAAAGACACCGGTATCAAAGTCACCGTAGAGCACCCGGACAAACTGGAAGAGAAATTCCCACAGGTTGCAGCAACCGGCGACGGCCCTGACATCATCTTCTGGGCACATGACCGTTTCGGCGGTTACGCGCAGTCTGGCCTGCTGGCTGAAGTCACGCCAGACAAAGCTTTCCAGGACAAACTGTTCCCGTTCACCTGGGACGCCGTTCGCTATAACGGCAAGCTGATCGCCTACCCAATCGCGGTTGAAGCCCTGTCACTGATTTACAACAAAGACCTGGTGCCAAACCCACCAAAAACCTGGGAAGAGATCCCGAAACTGGATAAAGAGCTGAAGGCGAAAGGTAAATCCGCCCTGATGTTCAACCTGCAAGAGCCGTACTTCACCTGGCCGCTGATTGCTGCCGACGGCGGCTACGCGTTCAAGTTTGAAAACGGCAAATATGACGTGAAAGACGTGGGCGTGGACAACGCGGGCGCGAAAAAAGGCCTGACCTTCCTGGTTGACCTGATTAAGAACAAACACATGAACGCGGATACCGACTACTCCATCGCGGAAGCGGCGTTCAACAAAGGCGAAACCGCGATGACCATCAACGGTCCGTGGGCCTGGACCAATATCGACAAGAGCAAAATCAACTACGGCGTGACCCTGCTGCCAACCTTCAACGGCAAGCCGTCTAAACCGTTCGTGGGCGTGCTGAGCGCGGGCATCAACGCCGCCAGCCCGAACAAAGAGCTGGCGAAAGAGTTCCTGGAAAACTACCTGCTGACCGATCAGGGTCTGGGTGAAGTGAACAAGGACAAACCGCTGGGCGCCGTGGCGCTGAAATCCTTCCAGGATCAGCTGGCAAAAGATCCACGCATCGCGGCAACCATGGATAACGCTCAGAAAGGCGAAATCATGCCGAACATCCCACAGATGGCCGCGTTCTGGTACGCCACCCGTACCGCCGTCATCAACGCTGCAAGCGGTCGCCAGACTGTCGATGCCGCGCTGAAGGATGCTCAGGGTCGTATTACTAAGTAAGAAGAAAAACGGCGGGTGGCGCGTGCGCTTACCCGCCCTACGACTACGGCACGATCCGTAGGTCAGGTAAGCGCAGCGCCACCTGACGAAAAGTTTCCACCGTTGTAGAGGAAGAACCCCATGGATGTCATTAAAAAGAAGCACTGGTGGCAAAGCGACGCGCTGAAGTGGTCAGCGATCGGTCTGCTGTGTCTGCTGGTGGGTTACCTTGTTGTTTTAATGTACGTACAAGGGGAATATCTGTTCGCCATCATGACGCTGATCTTAAGCTCTGCTGGCCTGTATATTTTCGCCAACCGTAAAGCCTATGCCTGGCGCTATGTCTACCCGGGCGTGGCCGGGATGGGGCTGTTTGTCCTGTTCCCGCTAATCTGCACCATCGCCATTGCGTTCACCAACTACAGCAGCACCAACCAGCTCGCGCAGGAGCGCGCCACTCAGGTGCTTCTGGATCGCTCTTATCAGGCGGGTAAAACCTTCAACTTCGGCCTGTATCCTGCAGGTGACGAGTGGAAGTTAGCGCTCACTGACGGTGAGAGCGGCAAAAACTATCTTTCCGACGCGTTCAAATTTGGCGGCGAGCAGAAGCTGGTCTTAAAAGAGGCCGCGGCCCTGCCGGAGGGTGAACGTGCGAACCTGCGTATCATTACCCAGAATCGCCAGGCGCTGACCCAGCTCACCGCCGTGCTGCCCGATGAAAGCAAAGTGACCATGAGCTCGCTGCGCCAGTTCTCCGGCACGCAGCCGCTATATACCCTGGCGGACGACGGCACGCTGACCAACAACCAGAGCGGCGTGAAGTACCGTCCGAATAACGACATTGGTTTCTATCAGTCTATAACGGCCGATGGCAAATGGGGTGATGACAAGCTCAGCCCTGGCTATACCGTCACCATCGGCTGGGACAACTTTACCCGCGTGTTTACCGACGAAGGTATCCAGAAACCGTTCTTCGCCATCTTCGTCTGGACGGTGGTCTTCTCGGTGCTGACGGTGATCCTGACCGTTGCCGTAGGCATGGTGCTGGCCTGCCTCGTGCAGTGGGAGTCCCTGAAAGGCAAAGCGATTTACCGCGTGCTGCTGATTCTGCCTTACGCCGTACCGTCGTTTATCTCGATTCTGATTTTCAAAGGGCTGTTTAACCAGAGCTTCGGTGAAATCAACATGATGCTGAGCGCGCTGTTCGGTATCAAACCGGCCTGGTTCAGCGACCCGACCACCGCCCGCTCAATGATTATCATCGTCAACACCTGGCTGGGCTATCCGTACATGATGATCCTGTGCATGGGGCTGCTGAAGGCGATTCCGGACGATCTGTATGAAGCCTCGGCGATGGACGGCGCGGGTCCGTTCCAGAACTTCTTTAAAATTACGCTACCGCTGCTTATTAAGCCGCTGACGCCGCTGATGATTGCCAGCTTCGCCTTTAACTTTAACAACTTCGTGCTGATTCAGCTGTTGACCAACGGCGGCCCGGACCGCCTTGGCACCACCACGCCGGCAGGCTATACCGACCTGCTCGTGAGCTACACCTACCGTATCGCCTTTGAAGGCGGCGGCGGCCAGGACTTTGGTCTGGCGGCGGCGATTGCCACCCTGATCTTCCTGCTGGTTGGCGCTCTGGCGATTGTGAACCTGAAAGCCACACGTATGAAATTTGACTAAGGAGGGTACTGAACATGGCAATGGTACAACCCAAATCTCAGAAGCTGCGCCTCCTCGCGACGCACTTAGGCCTGCTGATTTTCATCGCGGCCATCATGTTCCCGCTGCTGATGGTTATCGCCATCTCCCTGCGCTCGGGTAACTTTGCGACCGGGAGCCTGATCCCGGATGAAATCTCCTGGGAGCACTGGAAGCTCGCGCTGGGCTTCAGCGTGGAGCACGCCGATGGACGCGTCACCCCGCCGCCGTTCCCGGTGCTGCTGTGGCTGTGGAACTCGGTGAAGGTAGCAACCATCACCGCGATCGGCATCGTGACGCTCTCCACCACCTGTGCTTATGCCTTCGCCCGCATGCGTTTCCCGGGCAAAGCAACGCTGCTGAAAGGCATGCTGATTTTCCAGATGTTCCCGGCGGTGCTGTCGCTGGTGGCGCTGTACGCCCTGTTTGACCGTCTGGGCCAGTACGTGCCGTTTATCGGCCTGAATACCCACGGCGGCGTGATCTTTGCCTATCTCGGCGGTATTGCCCTGCATGTGTGGACCATTAAAGGCTATTTCGAAACCATCGACGGCTCGCTGGAAGAGGCGGCGTCGCTGGATGGCGCTACCCCGTGGCAGGCGTTCCGTCTGGTGCTGTTGCCGCTGTCAGTGCCGATTCTGGCGGTGGTGTTTATCCTGTCGTTTATCGCGGCGATCACCGAAGTACCGGTCGCCTCACTGTTACTGCGCGATGTGAACAGCTACACCCTGGCCGTAGGTATGCAGCAATACCTCAACCCGCAAAACTACCTGTGGGGCGACTTTGCCGCGGCGGCCGTACTGTCTGCCATCCCGATTACCGTGGTGTTCCTGCTGGCCCAGCGCTGGCTGGTGAATGGCCTGACGGCGGGCGGCGTGAAAGGTTAAGTTTCATCTGTTATGCCACTGCAACCCTCAACTTTAGACGTATTGTATTGACCCAACTTGTGACTGTTGTTAGGCGGCCTCCGGGCCGCCATTTTTTTATTCGCGTTTCAGCCGCTTCGAATTACACAGCCAGAGGGTGATCACCAGCAGCAGGATCGCCGCCGAGTAGATCAGCACGTCGAGCGGGGATTTATGATCGACGATGATCAGCCGCACAATGGCGGTGATGCCAATGTAGACAAAATAGCGCAGCGGAAAGTGAAAGCCGGACTGGAAGTACTTCACAATCAGGGCGATAAATTCAAAGTAGAGAAAGTAGACCACCAGACCTTCCACCAGCGCATATTTGCTGGTTTGCTCAGGAGCGAACAGCACATCCGCCAGATGCACCGTCTCTTTGCCGAGAAAGACGACCAGGATCAGGCCAAGGCTCAGCAGACCGAGGTTCAGCACGGTCTGGAGTATCGTTGAGATAAACTCAACGCGCGGGCGAGTCAGGGATGTCATACAGCACCTCATTCTCCAGGACGAGATTCCTGTATAACGCAAAAATGTGACGGGGATCTATATTTTTTGTTTATGTTTGGCGCATTCGCCCGGTGGCGCTGCGCTTACCGGGCCTACAAAAACCGTAGGCCGGGCAAACGCAGTGCCGCCCGGCGTAAAGCATCAGCGGAAGTTAATGTTCTTATCGCTGGTCATGTCGTACAGCTGGAACTTACGCCCAAGCTGCTGGCCGCCATCACGCGTCAGCGGCGTCCAGCCCACGGCCGCTCGGCTGCGGGTCGGACCGGATGAGAACAGATCCAGCGGAATCGACACGTAGACCCCTTTGGTGAAGTCCCCTTCCCCGTACTCGTCCGGCGAGACGTTGGTGATGGTGGCGTAGCCGCCCACCACGACGCCGCTGTCGAAGTGTTTGGAGATATCCAGCGTGCCGCCCTTGTCGCCCGCCAGATACTGGCCGACGCTGGCTTTCACCAGCACGTCCTGCGCGAACGAAGGCGTCCAGTAGGCGGTCAGGTGGCCTGTTTTGACGCTGTAGTCGGTGAACTTCATCATGTCCTGCGCGCTGCGCCAGTCACGCTGCTTAACGTAGTTGGCATCAATCCCGAACGCCCAGTTGCTGTCGACGGGACGATACAGCACTTCCGCCCCCGCGCCACCAAACATGGTTTCCAGATAGCCACCGTAAACCTGGCCGTAGAAACCGTTGCCGAAGTACTGGAAGTAGTTGGCCTGCAGGTTATTCACGTAGACATCGTTCTGCACGTATTCACGCACGCGGGTACGCACGCGCGGCAGCTTCGAGTCGTTCGGCGGGTTCGTGTAGTTAAACTTGTCGTAGTTGTTCGCAATGTTGCCGAACAGGCTGCCGGTGGTCAGCAGGTGGTCGGTGACCCACAGATCCGCCGTCGCCATCGCACCCAGCTGATACATGTAGAAGTTTTCCGGCCCGCCGACGGACTGGTTCAGTACCGGATCGATGTGGAAATCAAAGCGCGATTTATCGATATACCAGCCCTGCTCGGTGGTTTCCGGCACGATCGGCTCTACGCGTTTTTGCACCAGCTCGGTTTCATGCCCGAGCGGTTCGCCTTCAAGATGGCGCTTGAGGCTGGCGACATCGGTTTCGGTGGTGACCTGCGGCAGATTCAGGCGGTTCTCCGTCACGCGGATCGTGCGGATCCCGTCCGGGAGATCGTTCATCACGATCCGGTTGGCGCGTTCGATCCCTTCACGCGAGTCGCGGTATTTCACCTGCTCGCCGGTGACGTACAGCGTATCGCCTTTCACCTGAATTTTCGGATCGGCCAGACCGGCGTTGTATTTCAACAGCGTCAGCTGGTTTGCCACCACGGAGTGCTGCAGAATCGCATCCTGCGGCTCCGGCCGGTAGGCAGGCCGCGCGTTATCGTTGTAGTGCGGCCGCATGTCGTTGAAGTTGGTGCGCAGCGTGAAGCCAAACATCACCGTGTTGCCACGCTCGTAGCTGAGGTTAACGTCGGCCCAGTCGGTGACGCGATAAATGGCGCCGACGTTAAACTTGCTCTTCTGCTCAATCTTCCCGGCGAAGTCCTGCGAGTAGTCGTTCCCTTCGTACTCCAGCTTCAGGCGCAGCGGCTGCCACGGCGTCTGGTATTCCACACCACCGAACAGCGAGGCCGGGCCGTGGAACATCTGGTCGCCGTTGATAGAACCGGCTTTCTTGTAGCTGTTATCGCGGTAGCAGTATTTATCGCTGTAGGTACAGAACGGGTTTTTAACGTTGCCGCTGGTGCCGAGATAGCCCCAGCCAAGACCGAGAGAAAAATCAAACGGTCCCCAGGCCTTGCTGGCCACGATGTATTCCGCGTCGAACAGGCCGGTACCGCCGATATCTTTTGCACCCACGGAGACCTGCGGCATCCAGTAGCTCTCTTCCCACAGGCGCAGCTTGACGTCGAAGGCTTTATCTTTGTAGGTCTGATCGCCGGAGAAGGCGTCGACGCTGCTGTACTGTTTCGTACGCACGTCGGTGTAGCGCAGCGTGGTTTCAAGCCACGGGAAAAGCTGTACGGAGGCAGAATAGTAGCGATACTGGTCGTTATCGCGGTAGTTAAGGCTAATTTCCCCTTCACGCGCCATGCGCGCGGTAGGCGTTTGCAGTAAACCGACGCCGCCGAAGTCTGACTGAGACGGGCCAATAGGTGCCGGATACGTTTCTGCATGGCAGGCGGCGCTTACGCAGAGCGCCAGCATGCTGTAGAGATAGGTTCTTTTCATTCTTCCGGTATCCGCTGTGTCAGGGAGTGAAGGATATCGGCGTTAAGCCCGTCATATGCCTTCGTCCAGAAATGGTCGGCAAAACCGACAAAAATGATGCTGCCCGGCATGGGTTCGATATGGCGTTTATTCCAGTACGCCACCGGCGCTTTTTGCGTATGCCCGTCTGGATAAATAATCCATGCGTAGCTGTTATCCGCGCCGCTCAGCAGACTTTGTTCGTCGAGATAGCTCGCCGCGTCGCGACCGGGCGTAAAGGGCTTTTTACCGGGGCTGCTGATAAGCCCCATCACGGTCACCGTCGTCGGCTTCACCGGAAGCCAGAGGGTGTACTCCCCTTCAAGCGTGGGGTTGCCCTTTTCCGTGACGCGCACTTCATCTGGATCAAGATTGACTTTCTGGCGGCCTGTCACCTTCAGCGCCTGAAGCTGCTGGCGAACGCTGTTAATGGCCGCGGCATCGTCGCCGTCTTCCTGCTCCGCCAGGCTCGTCAGGCGGGCCAGCAGGGCACGGTGTTCCTGCTCCGCCTTAACCGTCGCCTGACGCTCGCCGATCACCGCTCCCGGCCACCAGCTGTTGGCAAGTCTTGGCTGCCCGACGAGATCGAGCAGATGCTCGGCGTTGGTTAAGGTTTTGGGTTTTTCACTGTCCGGCGTGTAGACCTTTACCGTTCCTGCGGACCATGCCAGCGGCGCGGCAAGGCTGGCGAGAAGCGCAGCGTGGATGAGCGTTTTCATGATTTCGCCGCCTTGATCAGGGTGGTTTTCACCGGGAAGAAACCGGCACCGAGATACTGCAAGGACTGACGGATCTGCCCATCCTCGTCGATCCAGAAGCGGTTATGCCAGGTGGCCTGGTCGGTGGTGACCTCTTCATCCAGCACGCGAACCTGCGTTTCGTCGCTGCCGACTTTCACGCTGTCCGTACCGTCCCAGCGGAAGGTCGAGCGTGCCGTGGCGTAGCGCACCTGCTTGTGCTCGGTCCAGCCCATCGTGCGCGTCCAGCTTGCGCCGTCGACGATCTGATTTGGCTTGATGAGCGGGTCTTCGGCGAGATTATTCACCTCGAGCAAGTTGTCGCCGCCGAGCAGCGTTTTCACGATTCGGGCATGCTGCGTGACGATGGTGGCCTGATCCTGCGTCACCCATTTCTGCTGCCCGTTTTCATCGAAAGCGAGCACCACAAACAGCTGCGGGCCATCGTTTAGCTGCATGTACTGGCTGGCGTACGGCATGTTCTGAAGTTCGTCATCGGTCAAATGAACGCCCGGCGTGCCGAACAGGCTTTCCCACAGTGAATGTCCCAGCCCTTTGGTGGTGGCTGAGCACGCCTGCAACAGCAGGCAAATCAGAATGATTGCAGGTCGCTTCACGACTCTTCTCCGAAGGGGCGAAATAACCACACCGAAGTGTGGTTATGATTAAAACACCCGGTATTACTGGGTGCTGGTTGTCGTAGTGGTCGTGGTTCCGGTATTGGAGCCATCACCGCCACCGGTTGCCGCCAGCGCGACACCCACGGCTGAACTTACGGTGCTGGTGCTGGCTGCGGTAGAACTCCCCGCAGACGCAGACGTCGCTGCCGACCCTGCTGCTTCCCCGACCTGGACCGGAGCTGCATAGACAGACGTCGCCGCAAGTGCAGATATGGCAAAAATGCCATACAGTACTTTCTTCATAACAATTTCCCTTCAATGAATGAATGGAGATTTGCCCGAAAAGAAATTCAGGCGGAATCGAGTATACACAACTACAGCAGAGGGTTTACCGTGGGGGGAAATAGGGGGATGGTTTTCGGACTAATGGATAAAAGAGAAACGAAAAACAAATATTTGAAATAAATAATCGATAAAAATCAATAAATTATAATATATTCTTATTATCTTAGCTCTGCGTATTTTCTTAAAATAAACCGCAGCAATTAGCAGGTTAACCGCCTTTTTCAGATTAAACTCAGAGTCAGAATTTGAGTTAACTAACAGACATCAGGAATTATCCGATAAAAAAATGCCGGCATATCGCCGGCATTTTTCATGACATATTAATTACGCACGCCATGCTTTATAACGGTTAATCAAACCATTGGTGGAGCTGTCGTGGCTGTCGATGGCTTTATCGTCACCCAGCTCTGGCAGAATGCGGTTTGCCAGCTGTTTGCCCAGCTCAACGCCCCACTGGTCAAAGGTGAAGATGTTCAGGATCGCGCCCTGGGTGAAGATCTTGTGCTCGTACAGCGCAATCAGCGCGCCCAGGCTGAACGGGGTGATTTCGCGCAGCAGGATGGAGTTGGTTGGACGGTTGCCTTCGAACACTTTGAACGGCACAACGTGGTCCAGCGTGGCCGGATCTTTACCCTGGTCACGGTATTCCTGCTCAACCACTTCGCGGGATTTACCGAACGCCAGCGCTTCGGTCTGTGCGAAGAAGTTAGACAACAGCTTCGGATGGTGGTCGGACAGCGGGTTGTGCGTGATCGCCGGGGCGATGAAATCGCACGGTACCATTTTGGTACCCTGGTGAATCAGCTGGTAGAAGGCATGCTGGCCGTTGGTGCCCGGCTCGCCCCAGATGATCGGGCCAGTCTGGTAGTCCACCGCGTTGCCGTTACGGTCCACGTATTTACCGTTGGATTCCATGTTGCCCTGCTGGAAGTAGGCCGCAAAGCGGTGCATGTACTGGTCGTACGGCAGGATCGCTTCGGTTTCAGCGCCGAAGAAGTTGTTGTACCAGATACCGATCAGCGCCAGCAGCACCGGCAGGTTTTTCTCAGGCGCGGTGGTGGAGAAGTGTTTGTCCATCGCATGCGCGCCGGAGAGCAGCTCAACGAAGTTGTCGAAGCCCACGGACAGGATGATGGACAGACCGATTGCAGACCACAGCGAGTAGCGGCCGCCAACCCAGTCCCAGAACTCGAACATGTTCGCCGTATCGATGCCAAACTCGCCTACCGCTTTACCGTTGGTGGAGAGCGCCGCAAAGTGTTTCGCCACGTGCTTTTCGTCGCCCGCGGTTTTCAGGAACCAGTCGCGCGCGCTGTGGGCGTTGGTCATGGTTTCCTGGGTGGTGAAGGTTTTGGACGCCACCAGGAACAGGGTAGTTTCCGGGTTTACGTTCTTCAGCACTTCGGCGATGTGGGTTCCATCGACGTTAGAGACAAAGTGCATGTTGAGGTGGTTTTTGTACGGGCGCAGCGCTTCGGTCACCATGAACGGGCCGAGGTCAGAGCCGCCGATACCGATGTTCACCACGTCGGTGATTGCTTTGCCGGTGTAGCCTTTCCAGCTGCCGGAGATGATCGCTTCAGAGAAGGTTTTCATCTTTTCCAGCACCGCGTTTACTTCCGGCATCACATCTTTGCCGTCAACGATGATTGGCGTATTGCTACGGTTGCGCAGCGCCACGTGCAGCACGGCACGGTCTTCGGTGCGGTTGATCTTCTCGCCGGAGAACATGGATTTGATGGCGTCGGCCAGCTCGGTCTCTTTCGCCAGATCCTGCAGTTTTGCCAGCGTCTCTTCGGTAATGCGGTTTTTAGAGAAATCCACCAGCATCAGGTCATCGAAGGTCGCGGAGAACTTAGTGAAACGATCGGCATCTTTCGCGAACAGATCCGCGATGGTGACGTCTTTCATTTCATCATAATGTTTCTGGAGTGCCTGCCAGGCAGCGGTCTGCGTTGGGTTGATGTTTTTCATTAGCAATACTCTTCTGATTTGAGAATTGTGACTGCGGTCGATTGTAGCGCCTGCAAATAAAAATTGTGATGGTTTTTATGCCATTGCCCTGGTCTGCATCAAACGCAGGTGAAAAGACCCGAAAAGTATAGCTGCTGTCGCGCCCTTCCGGCGTGGCGAAATGTCGGTCAAAAGGGGGTAAAAAGGAGCATAAAATATGGGCCTGTTATAAGTCCTGTTTCTCAGGGGTACCCCCCCATAAAAAATCCGCATAATCCCAGCATTGACAGGACCTCCCCCGCATTTTATTTATAGGGCCGTATTTTGCGCCTGCACCTGTTTTCGTTTCATTCTTGTGCCAAGGTCGCTTATTCATTCCCTGACACGAGGTTGTTATGACGAGTTTTGTGGTCGCCAAGTTTGGCGGCACCAGTGTGGCCGATTACGATGCCATGAACCGCAGCGCCGATGTGGTGCTGGCCGATCCGAATACCCGACTGGTGGTGCTCTCTGCATCCGCCGGCGTGACGAACCTGCTGGTTTCTCTGTCTGAAGGACTGGAAGCGACAGAACGTTTCGTGAAGCTGGATGCACTGCGCAAAATTCAGTTCGACATTCTTGAACGTCTGCAAAACCCGAACGTGATCCGCGAAGAAGTGGAGCGCCTGCTGGAAAATATCACCACCCTGGCAGAAGCGGCGTCCCTGGCCACCTCTACCGCCCTGACCGATGAACTGGTCAGCCACGGTGAATTGATGTCTACCCTGCTGTTCGTTGAAATTATGCGCGAGCGTAACGTTCAGGCGCAGTGGTTTGACGTGCGTAAAGTGATGCGCACCAGCGATCGTTTTGGGCGCGCCGAACCGGACGTTGAGATGCTGGCCGAGCTCACCAACCAGCAGCTGGCGCCGCGCCTGGCAGAAGGTATGGTGATCACCCAGGGCTTTATCGGCAGCGAAGCGAAAGGACGCACGACCACGCTTGGCCGTGGCGGCAGCGATTACACCGCCGCGCTGCTGGGCGAGGCCCTGCACGCAACGCGCGTGGATATCTGGACGGATGTGCCGGGTATTTACACCACCGATCCGCGCGTCGTTTCCGCGGCAAAACGTATTGATGTGATTGCCTTTGAAGAAGCGGCGGAAATGGCCACCTTCGGTGCAAAAGTGCTGCATCCGGCAACGCTGCTGCCTGCCGTGCGCAGCGATATTCCGGTCTTCGTTGGCTCCAGTAAAGATCCAAAAGCGGGCGGGACGCTGGTCTGCAAGAAAACCGAGAACCCGCCGCTGTTCCGCGCGCTGGCCCTGCGCCGCCGCCAGACGCTGGTCACGCTGCACAGCCACAATATGCTGCACTCCCGCGGCTTCCTGGCGGAAGTGTTTGGCATCCTCGCGCGCCATAACATCTCTGTAGATTTGATTACCACCTCCGAAGTGAGCATTGCGCTGACGCTGGACACCACCGGCTCTACCTCCACCGGCGACACCCTGCTGACGCAGTCGCTGCTGATTGAGCTGTCTGAGCTGTGCCGCGTGGAGGTCGAAGAAGACCTGGCGCTGGTGGCCATCATCGGTAACAAGCTGTCTCGCGCCTGCGGCGTGGGCAAAGAGGTGTTCGGCGTGCTTGACCCGTTCAACATCCGCATGATCTGCTACGGTGCCTCCAGCTATAACCTTTGCTTCCTGGTCCCTGCCGATCAGGCCGAGCAGGTGGTGCAGAAACTTCATCAGAATTTGTTTGAATAAAATTCGTTAGCACGATAAACAATACCTATAAGCCGGGCACAGACCCGGCTTTTTCATAACTAAACAACACGACAATACTGCAAGGAATCCATTATGTTATCCGCCATCACGCGGCTGTTCCCGTTATGGGCGCTGCTGCTCTCCGTACTCGCGTATTACACCCCCACCACGTTCACCGGGATCGGTCCGTGGGTCACCACGCTGCTGATGCTGATCATGTTCGGCATGGGCGTGCACCTGAAAATCGACGATTTTAAACGCGTGCTGTCGCGCCCGGCGCCCGTCGCGGCAGGAATATTTTTGCACTACCTGGTGATGCCGCTCGCGGCCTGGCTGCTGGCGATGGCCTTTAAGATGCCGCCCGATCTCTCCGCCGGGATGGTGCTGGTGGGCAGCGTCGCCAGCGGTACGGCATCTAACGTGATGATCTATCTCGCGAAAGGTGACGTGGCGCTCTCCGTGACCATCTCTTCGGTATCCACGCTGGTTGGCGTGATTGCCACACCGCTGTTAACCCGCCTGTACGTGGACGCACATATTCAGGTGGACGTGATGGGCATGCTACTCAGCATTCTGCAGATTGTGGTGATCCCGATTGCGCTGGGGCTGGTCATTCACCATCTTTTCCCACGCTTGGTGAAAGCGGTTGAGCCGTACCTGCCCGCGTTTTCGATGGTCTGCATTCTGGCGATCATCAGCGCCGTGGTGGCTGGTTCCGCGTCGCACATTGCCTCCGTGGGCTTTGTGGTGATCGTCGCGGTGGTGCTGCATAACACCATTGGCCTGCTGGGCGGCTACTGGGGCGGGAAGCTGTTTGGCTTTGACGAGTCCACCTGCCGCACGCTGGCAATCGAGGTAGGGATGCAGAACTCCGGCCTGGCGGCGGCGCTGGGTAAAATTTACTTCTCACCGCTGGCGGCCCTCCCGGGCGCGCTGTTCTCCGTCTGGCACAACCTGTCCGGTTCGCTGCTGGCGGGCTACTGGTCCGGTAAACCGATTGATGAACAACCGAAAAAAGATGCGCTGAAGCAGGGTTAATTGACGCGGCTTGCTTTACACTGAAGCCTCCCCATCAGGAGGCTTCAGCAATGGCTACACCACGATTGACCCAGAAAGACATGACGGAAGCCGAGCAGCGTGAACTTAAAACGCTTCTCGACCGCGCCCGCATCGCCCATGGCCGCACACTGACGAACGCCGAAACCAATCAGGTTAAAAAAGAGTATATCGACAAGCTGATGGCGCAACGTGAGGCTGCGGCGAAAAAAGCCCGCAAGCTGAAAAAAGAGCAGGCTTATAAGCCGGATGCAGAGGCGACCTTTTCCTGGTCCGCCAATACATCAACCCGTGGAAGGCGCTAATCAGCGCCCTTTCTTTTTGCGCCCCGGCTGGGTAAAGCGTTTTCCGTTACCCGGCTTGCCCCGCCCTTTCTCTTCCGCCTGCGGTGCCTTAACCACCGGACGCTTAATCGCCTGCGTTTTCGGTTTCGCTTTAGCTTTCGGCTTCGCTTCGGACGAGGAGTTTTCGATAAGCTTGAACAGCTCGATCAGCTCGTCATCGGTTAAGTCACGCCACTCGCCCAGCGGGATCCCGGACAGGCTGACGTTCATGATGCGCGTACGTTCCAGCTTCGTCACTTCATAACCAAAATACTCGCACATGCGGCGGATCTGGCGGTTCAGGCCCTGCACCAGGGTAATGCGGAAGGCAAACGGCGCTTCTTTTTTGACCTTGCACTTCTTCGTCACGGTGCCCAGAATCGGCACGCCTGCGCCCATGCCGCGGATAAATTCGTCCGTCACCGGCTTGTTCACCGTCACGATGTACTCTTTCTCGTGGTCGTTACCGGCACGCAGGATCTTGTTGACCAGGTCGCCGTGGTTGGTGAGGAAAATCAGACCCTGAGAGTCTTTATCCAGACGGCCAATCGGGAAGATACGGCTGCTGTGGTTCACGAAATCAACGATGTTGTCCCGCTCGCCGTCTTCCGTGGTGCTGACAATCCCAACCGGTTTGTTCAACGCGATAAACACCAGGTCTTCAGCATCACGCGGTTCGATGAGCTGGCCATTCACTTTAACCACGTCGCCAGGCATCACCTGGTCACCAATCGTGGCGCGTTTGCCGTTGAGGAACACATTACCTTGTTCAATGTAACGGTCCGCCTCGCGACGTGAGCAGATCCCGCTCTCGCTAATGTATTTGTTTAATCGGGTTGATTGAGTTGGCAGCATAGTTTCTCCTGTGAAGGGCGAAATATACCTTAGGTATGGACTGGAAAAAAAGATTAGCCGACGGTAACTGAGACGGGTTTTTAAGTTTGCGAGACGCTTTCAGGATTTTACGTCCTGTCATTTACCCATGTGTTCAAGCCTTTTAGTTTTACTCTCCATGTAGAAATGTTTGTAGTTTATAAATCACAGGGAGTAATATGAAGGAGATTGTTCAGACAGAATCCTTCCGACGCTGGGAGCAAAACTTAAAAGATCGACGAGCGAAGACCATTATCGCTTCCCGCCTCTTTCGGTTGGCAAATGGCTTAGCGGGTGACGTTAAACCCGTGGGAGAAGGTATAAGTGAGCTAAGGATCCACATTGGTCCGGGCTACAGAATCTATTTTAAAGACCAGGGCAATTGCATCATCGTGCTGTTATGTGGTGGTGACAAAAGCAGCCAGGACAGAGACATACTGACAGCAAAAATGCTGAACAATGTATCCCAATGGCAGGAGTGAATGAGCATGCATAAATTAACACCTTACGATCCCGCCAACGCGCTGGTGGATGACGAGGAAATCGCCGTGTTTATCGCTGATGCACTAGAAACAGGCGACTCGACGTATATCGCTAAAGCCCTTGGGGTTGTAGCGCGAGCCAAAGGAATGTCGAACATTTCACAGCAAACTGGCTTATCACGTGAGCAGCTTTATCGGTCCTTCAGTGATAAAGGAAACCCAACGCTCAAAACCACGCTCGCGGTCATGAAAGCATTGGGCTTTGGGCTAACACTCAAACACGCCGGGGATTAATACTCATCCCGCTCGTCATCTTCATCCGGCTGTTCCATCACGCTATACGCCACTGCGCAGAACAGCGAGTTAAGACGCTTCATATCCCCCAGCAGCCCCAGGTGCAGGGAGCTGGTCTCGATACTTTGCACGTTCTGCTGGTGCAGACGTTCAACGTGGGCGTGCGAGTAGCGGCGGTTAAGAATGCGGAAGCGATGCTTGTTGCGGCGCAGGCGGCGCGCGCTTGGCACGTCGCTGGAGAAGAAGACCAGCATCGCCAGTTTGAGGTTGCTGACCAGCTGCTCGTGCAGCGCTTCCAGCTCCTTCAGTCCTTCAACGGAGAACGCCCGACGCGCGGCCAGCGACTTATCGGCAATCTCACTGCCCATGCGCTCAACGATATCGGAGGCCTGCTCAAGGTTGAGCGACATCTCAATGATTTCCGCCCAACGGCGGGACTCCTCCTCCGCCAGCTCGTCCTGCGGCATGCGCGCCAGGTAGAGCTTAATGGCGGTATAAAGCACGTTGATATCGTCCGCCAGTCTGCGCAGCTCCTTCTCCTCTCGCGGCTCGCCGTGCATCACCTTCTGCAGCCCTTCGAGCATGGTTTCCATGGCGTCGCCCATGCGCAGCGTCTCGCGCGCGGCATTCGCCAACGCCAGCGCCGGAGTGTCCAGCGCAGAGGTATCCAGGTGCTTCGGTTTAAGGCGCGCGTCCAGCTCCGGTTCATCACGGATAAGACGCTCGCAGAAGCGGGCCATCGGCGCGGCAAACGGCACCATCGCCAGGCAGCGCACCAGGTTATAGAAGACGTGGAAGTAGATCACCAGCTCCGCTTTCGGCAGCGGGAGGTTGTCCATCAGGTTTGCCAGCGGATGGACAAACGGCAGAATAATCAGGCTGCCCACCAGCTTAAACAGCAAACTCCCCAGCGCCACGCGGCGGGCGGCAGCATTGGCCGCGCTGTTGTTAAGCATCGCCAGCAGGCCAGAGCCGAGGTTAGCGCCGATCACCAGACACAGCGCCACCGGGAAGGAGATCGCGCCCGCGGCGGTGAGCGTGGCCGTCAGCAGCACGGCGGCCAGGCTGGAGTAACTGATGATGGCAAACACTGCCCCGATCAGCGCATCCAGCATGATGTCACCGGTCAGCGAGGCGAAGATGACCTGCACGCCGTTCGCCTGGGTGATAGGCGTCACCGCCTGCACAATCAGTTCCAGCGCCAGCAGAATCAGCCCGAGGCCAATGCCCACGCGGCCAAGCTGCCCGGCACGCGTTTGTTTGCGGCCAAGGAAAAAGATCACACCGATGAAAATCAGCAGCGGCGACAGCCAGGAGAGATCGAACGTCAGGATACGCGCCATCAGCGCGGTACCGACGTCAGCACCCAGCACGATCACCAGCGCCGGGGCGAGCGCGACCAGATCCTGCGCCACGAACGAGGTGACGAGCATGGTGGTGGCATTGCTGCTTTGCACCAGCGCCGTGACGCCAATCCCCGCGCAGAAGGCGAGCGGCTTCTTCTCAACGCTGCCGCTGAGGACGGTACGTAAGCGCGCGCCGAACACGCGCATCACGCCGGTGCGGACAATATGGGTGCCCCATACGAGCAGTGCGACTGCCGAAAGCAGATGTAACAACGTCAGCACGGAAGTGGGTTCTCCTTATCGTTATAGATTTTATGATTAAGTATAAGGGTTTAAACGTAAGAAAGAGACAGGGCACCGTTGAGGTGCCCTGTTTGTTGTAAGGAAAAGTGACGTTAGTCCGCGTCGTAGCCTAAATTCGGCGCCAGCCAGCGCTCTACTTCTGACACGCTCATGCCTTTGCGCAGGGCGTAATCTTCGATCTGATCGCGCTGCAGCTGCGCCACGGCGAAGTACTTGCTGTCCGGATGACTGAAGTACCAGCCCGACACGGACGCGCCCGGCCACATGGCGAACGACTCGGTGAGCTTCATGCCGGTATGCGCTTCTACGTCCAGAAGTTTCCAGATAGTGCCTTTTTCGGTGTGTTCCGGACAGGCCGGATAGCCCGGCGCCGGACGAATCCCCTGGTAGTTTTCGCGGATCAGCTCCTCGTTGCTGAGGTTCTCATTCGCCGCGTAACCCCAGTACACCTTACGTACGCGTTCGTGCAGGTATTCAGCAAAGGCTTCCGCCAGGCGGTCGGCAATCGCTTTCACCATGATCTTATTGTAATCATCGTGTTGCGCTTCAAACGCGTCTGCCAGGGCGTCTTCTTCCAGACCGCCGGTTACCGCAAAGGCGCCGATATAGTCAGCTTTCCCGCTCAGCTTCGGCGCAACGAAATCCGCCAGGCAGTAGTTGGCAAAGCCCACTTTTTCGGTTTGCTGCCGCAGGTGATGGCTCACGGCCAGCACGTGGGTACGGGTTTCATCGCGGTAGATTTCCACGTCGTCACCCACGCGGTTCGCCGGGAACAGCCCCACCACGCCGCGCGGGTTGAGGGTTTTCTCTGCGCTCAGCGTGTCCAGCATATCGTTGGCGTCTTTAAACAGACGCTTCGCCTCTTCGCCTACGACTTCATCTTCGAGGATGCGCGGATATTTGCCCGCCAGCGACCAGGTCATAAAGAACGGCGTCCAGTCAATGTAGTTGCGCAGCGTCTCGATGCTGGCCGTCACGTCCTGCACGCCCAGACGATGCGCGACCGGCGGCGTATAGCTTGCCCAGTCAAAGGCCAGGTCGTTATCGCGTGCGGCGGCGAGCGTCACCGGCGGCGTGCGCGGTTTTTTGCGCCCGTGCTGCACGCGAACGGTTTCGTACTCCTGGCGAGTGCGCGCCACAAAATCGTCGCGCTGAGTCTCGGAGAGCAGTGCGGAAACCACGCCCACCGTGCGCGAGGCGTTCTGCACGTAAACCGTCGGTCCGCTGTAGTTCTGCTCGATCTTCACTGCCGTGTGCGCTTTCGAGGTGGTCGCCCCGCCAATCAGCAGCGGAATGGTGAAGCCCTGACGCTCCATCTCTTTTGCCACGTTGACCATTTCGTCGAGCGACGGCGTAATCAGGCCGGAGAGGCCAATCAGATCGGCGTTCACTTCGCGCGCGGTCTTGAGGATTTTATCCGCCGGAACCATCACGCCAAGGTCGATAATTTCGTAGTTATTACACTGCAACACCACGCCAACAATGTTTTTGCCGATGTCGTGCACGTCGCCCTTCACGGTGGCGATAACCATTTTACCGTTGCTGGAGCCCTTCTCTTTGCTGGCTTCGATGAAGGGTTCAAGATAAGCCACTGCCTGCTTCATGACGCGAGCGGATTTCACCACCTGCGGCAGGAACATCTTGCCCTCGCCGAACAGATCGCCAACCACGTTCATGCCGTCCATCAGCGGCCCTTCGATCACCTCAATCGGGCGAGCTGCCTGCTGACGCGCCTCCTCGGTGTCCTGCTCAATGAACTCGGTAATCCCTTTCACCAGCGAGTATTCCAGACGCTTTTTCACGTCCCAGGAACGCCACTCGGCCTGCTGAACATTGGCCGATTCATCCGATTTACTGCCGCGGTATTTTTCCGCCAGGTCGAGCATGCGCTCGGTGGCGTCGTCGCGACGGTTGAGGATCACGTCCTCTACGGCATCGCGCAGTTCGGCAGGCAGATCGTCGTAAATCGCCAGCTGTCCGGCGTTGACGATGCCCATGTCCATCCCATTGCGGATGGCGTAGTAGAGGAACACGGCGTGGATCGCTTCACGCACCGGGTCGTTGCCGCGGAACGAGAACGAGACGTTCGACACGCCGCCGGAGATCAGCGCATGCGGCAGCTCGCGCTTGATGTCTTCACACGCGCCGATAAAGTCCTGGGCGTAGTTGTTGTGCTCTTCGATGCCGGTCGCGACGGCAAAGATGTTCGGGTCGAAAATAATGTCTTCCGGCGGGAAGCCCACCTCTTCGGTCAGAATTTTGTACGCGCGGCGGCATATCTCAATTTTGCGCTCGCGGGTGTCGGCCTGGCCCACCTCATCGAAGGCCATCACCACCACGGCCGCACCGTAGCGGCGCACCATCTTCGCGTGGTGGATAAAGATATCCACGCCCTCTTTCATCGAGATGGAGTTAACGATGCCTTTGCCCTGAATGCACTTCAGCCCTTTTTCGATGACCTCCCACTTGGAGGAGTCAATCATGATCGGCACGCGGGCGATATCCGGCTCACCGGCAATCAGGTTGAGGAAACGCACCATCGCCGCTTCGGCGTCAAGCATCCCCTCGTCCATGTTGATATCGATAATCTGCGCCCCGCTTTCCACCTGCTGGCGGGCGACGTCCAGCGCTTCGCTGTACTTCTCTTCTTTGATCAGGCGCTTGAATTTAGCGGAACCAGTAACGTTGGTACGTTCACCCACGTTCACAAACAGGCTGTCGTCGCCGATGGTCAACGGCTCCAGGCCGGAAAGGCGACAGGCAACCGGCAGCTCGGGCAGCTTGCGCGGCGGCAGCCCGTCCACGGCGCGGCTCATGGCGGCGATGTGCTCCGGCGTGGTGCCGCAGCAGCCGCCGACGATGTTCAGGAAACCTGACTCGGCCCACTCGCGGATTTGCGCCGCCATGGTGTCAGCATCCAGATCGTACTCGCCAAACGCGTTCGGCAGACCGGCGTTCGGATGCGCGGTAACGTAGCATTCGGCGATGCGCGAAAGCTCCTGCACGTACTGGCGCAGTTCGTCTGGTCCCAGCGCGCAGTTCAGGCCGAAGGAGAGCGCGTCGGCGTGGCGCAGGGAGTTATAAAACGCTTCGGTTGTCTGGCCGGACAGGGTGCGGCCGGAGGCGTCGGTGATGGTGCCGGAGATCATGATCGGCAGGTCAACGCCCAGCGCCTCAAACTCCTCTTTCACCGCGTATATCGCGGCTTTGGCGTTGAGGGTATCGAACACCGTTTCAATCAGGATCAGGTCGGAGCCACCTTCCACCAGCGCTTTGGTCGATTCACGATACGCCGTAACCAGCTGGTCAAAGGTGATATTACGAAACGCCGGGTCGTTGACGTCCGGTGAAATCGACGCGGTGCGGTTGGTCGGGCCAAGCACCCCGGCAACGTAGCGCGGCTTGTCCGGCGTGCGGGCCGTCCACTCGTCGGCACAGGCGCGGGCGAGCCTGGCCGCCTCATAGTTGATCTCCGCCGACAGGGATTCCATCTGGTAATCCGCCATGGCGATGGTTGTCGAGTTGAAGGTGTTAGTTTCAACGATATCCGCACCCGCTTCAAAGTAGGCATTGTGGATATCCTTAATCACGGACGGCTTGCTGAGCACCAGCAGGTCGTTGTTTCCTTTCAGGTCGCAGGGCCAGTCGGCGAAGCGCTCGCCGCGGAAATCGTCTTCGCTCAGACGATAGCTCTGGATCATGGTGCCCATGCCGCCGTCCAGCACCAGAATTCGTTCATTTAACTGCGCACGCAGTTGCTCTACTTTGCTGCTCACACTTGCTCCCGACAACGCTCAACAAGGCCAAAAGGCTGCGTTCCATACTGGCACAATCTCGCAGGGTGGAAAAGTCACGCCGCGGTAACATGAGACATGTTCACCATCACTCCTCCGATCAGTCAGGAAAGCGGTTGCAAATTCACCAAATAAAACGAAAATGATTTCCACGATACAGAAAAAGGAGATCGTCATGGTCGCGACCGTTCCCGCCAAACGCGGCAGAAAACCTGCCGCCACCGCCGCTGCACAACCCGGCGGACAGGTTCAATCCCTGACGCGCGGTCTGAAGCTGCTGGAGTGGATAGCCGAGTCGCACGGCAGCGTGGCCCTGACGGAGCTGGCCCAGCAGGCTGGTCTGCCGAACTCCACCACGCACCGCCTGCTGACCACCATGCAGCAGTTGGGTTTTGTCCGCCAGGTCGGCGAGCTGGGGCACTGGGCGGTGGGCGCGCATGCGTTTATCGTGGGCAGCAGCTTCCTTCAGAGCCGTAACCTGCTGGCGATTGTGCATCCGATTCTGCGCAAGCTGATGGAGGAGTCCGGCGAAACCGTCAACCTCGCGGTGCTGGACCAGAGCGACCACCAGGCGATTATCATCGACCAGGTGCAGTGCACGCAGCTGATGCGCATGTCCGCGCCGATTGGCGGCAAGCTGCCGATGCACGCCTCCGGGGCGGGGAAAGCGTTTCTCTCGCAGCTCAGCGAAGAGCAGGTGACGGGGCTGCTGCACCGTAAAGGGCTGCACGCCTACACCCACGCCACGCTGGTGTCGCCGGTGCATCTGAAAGAAGATCTGGCGTTGACCCGCAAGCGCGGCTATTCGTTTGATGACGAAGAACATGCCCTTGGGCTGCGCTGCCTCGCGGCCTGTATTTTCGACGAACATCGCGAGCCGTTTGCTGCGATCTCCATCTCTGGCCCCATCTCACGTATGACCGACGACCGGGTGACCGAGCTGGGCGCGCTGGTGATTAAGGCCGCGAAAGAGGTGACGCTGGCGTACGGTGGGATTCGTTAAACCGCACACAAAACCGCTGCTTGCGGCGGTAAGCGTACACATCCTCCACGTGCCCATTTTTGATCCGCGTTTGTAGCCCGCGCCAGTAGCTGGCGTGGAACAGATCTTCATGCATTTCTTCAAATAACGGCCCGATGCGTGGGTCCGCACACAGCCAGTGGCGAAACTCCTCGGGAAACACATCGCCCGGCGAAACGCTGTACCACGGCTCGCTGGAGAGCTCATCCTCCGGGTAACGGGGCGGCGGGATATCGCGAAAGTTCACCTCGGTCATGTAGCAAATTTCATCGTAATCGTAGAACACCACCCGCCCGTGCCGGGTGACGCCGAAGTTTTTAAACAGCATATCGCCAGGGAAGATATTGGCGGCGGCGAGCTGGCGGATAGCGTTGCCGTACTCTTCGATGGCATCACGTAATGCCTGGCCCTCTGACTGTTCCAGCCAGATATTGAGCGGCACCATACGGCGCTCAATATAGAGATGGCTAATCGCTATTTTATCGCCCAGATCGGTGATTTTCGTCGGCGCTTCCTGCATTAACAGCGACATAAGCGCCGGATCGATCTGCTGCTTATCCAGCACAAAGTTTTCAAACTCCTGGGTATCGGCCATTCGACCGACGCGATCGTGCTCTTTTACCAACTGATAGCAGGCGCGAACGTGGGCTGCGGTCATCTCTTTCTGTGGGGCGAATCTGTCTTTTATCACCTTAAAGACCCGGTCGAAGCCCGGCAGCGTGAAGACCAGCATCACCATGCCGCGGATACCTGGCGCTTCGATAAACTGCTCATCCGCCGCGGTGACATAGCGCAGATACTCCCGATAACTTTCCGTTTTGGCATGCTTCTGACAGCCAATCGCCATATACAGCTCGGCGGTGGTTTTGCCCGGCAGGATCTCGCGCAGCCACTCCACCAGGGCGGCAGGCAGCGGGGCGTACACCATGAAATAGGAGCGGGCGAAGCCAAACACGATGCTGGCCTCGGCGCTGGTGGTCAGGCAGGTATCAACAAACAGTTCCCCATCGTCGGTACGATGGATCGGTAACAGAAACGGCACAATGGCCGTCGGCGTAACCAGTTTGCCCACCAGCCAGGCGGCCTTATTCCGGTAGAACAGCTCGTTGGCCACCTGCACATGGCTGCGGCTGAGCACCTCCTCGCCGTGGGTTTCACGAAGATGCGCATGGATATAGCCGATATCCCGGAGCTTGTTCTCCCACGGCAGGCGCAGCGGCAAATCCGTTAAGATGCGATGCAGGAGCTTTTCCCACCCGCGATCGGGAAAGAAATCTTTCGCCAGCGGACGCGGAATGGTACGGAAGCGGCGCTCAGGCTGGGAGCTGAAGATAAATAACCGCTCAGGAGATAATGAGCGGTGGTCAAATAACCGGCAATAGACGGAGTTGAAAAAGCTCTCCGCAATCTCGAAGCGAGGGTAGTCGGGTAACAGATGGGTGTAATGCTCTTTCACGCGCAGTAAAAATGCCGCGTCCGGGCTTTTACCGTCGGTAATACAGCGCAGCTGCTCCACCACCAGACCCACATGGTGGTCATAGAGATGAATACGCTGCTTCATGGCCTGCTGAACCGCATGCCAGTCTGCATGTTCGAAGCGCTGCTGCGCGCCGGAGGTCACTTCCAGAAAACGACCATACTGGGCATCAAAGCCCTGCAGAATGGTTTGGGCAATCAGCAATTCCAGGCCACGCGACATATATTCCCCCTCACCCCGCCCCTCTCCCCGGAGGGGAGAGGGGGAAAAGTTTAGAACTGTGCTTCTTCGGTTGACCCCGTTAAGGCGGTAACGGATGAGGCACCTCCCTGGATGATGGTCGTCACGTTATCAAAGTAGCCCGTCCCCACTTCCTGCTGGTGAGAAACAAAGGTATAGCCGTCTTTACCAGCGGCAAACTCCGGCTGCTGCACCTTCTCAACGTAGTGCTTCATGCCCTCCCCCTGCGCGTAAGCGTGCGCCAGGTCGAACATGTTGAACCACATGCTGTGGATGCCTGCCAGGGTGATGAACTGGTACTTGTAGCCCATATCCGACAGCTGCTGCTGGAAGCTGGCGATGGTTTTATCATCCAGCTTTTTCTGCCAGTTGAAGGACGGCGAACAGTTGTAGGCCAGCAGTTTGCCCGGGTATTTCGCATGAATCGCATCGGCAAAGCGCTTCGCCAGCGCCAGATCCGGCGTGGACGTTTCACACCAGACCAGGTCGGCGTAAGGGGCATATGCCAAACCGCGGCTGATGGCCTGTTCGATACCGGCATGCGTGCGATAGAACCCCTCGCTGGTGCGCTCGCCGGTAATAAATTCGCTATCGTACGGATCGCAGTCAGAGGTAATCAGGTCCGCCGCATCCGCATCGGTACGGGCAATCACCAGCGTCGGCACGCCGAGCACGTCAGCAGCGAGACGCGCGGCAACCAGCTTCTGAATCGCTTCCTGGGTCGGGACGAGAACTTTTCCGCCCATATGCCCGCACTTCTTCACCGACGCCAGCTGGTCTTCGAAGTGAACGGCCGCTGCACCGGCCTCAATCATCGATTTCATCAGTTCGAAGGCGTTCAGCACGCCGCCGAAGCCCGCTTCCGCATCCGCCACGATCGGCAGGAAGTAATCAATAAAACGCGGATCGTTGGGCTCAATGCCTGCGGCCCACTGGATCTGATCCGCGCGGCGGAAGGTATTGTTGATCCGATCCACCACCGACGGTACCGAGTTGGCTGGATAAAGAGATTGATCCGGATACATGCTGGAGGCCAGGTTAGCGTCCGCCGCGACCTGCCAGCCGGAAAGGTAAATGGCTTCTATGCCGGCCTTCGCCTGCTGCAATGCCTGACCGCCGGTCAGCGCACCGAGGCTGTTGATATAACCCTTTTTGGAGCCACCGTGCAGCAGCTTCCACATTTTCGCCGCACCGTTCTGTGCCAGCGTGCATTCCGGGTTGACCGAGCCGCGTAATTTCACCACGTCCTCCGCGCTGTAAGGACGGCGGATGCCTTCCCAGCGCGGTTGAGTCCACTCTTTCTTTAATTCTTCGATTTGTTGGGTACGGGTTTTCATGTGCAGATGCTCCATATTGTTATGTGGTGAGTTACGCCAGGAAGCGGTAGCCCGGCAGGGTCAGGAAGTCGATTAAGTCATCTGATGTGGTGATTTGCTCCATCAGGCGCGCTGCGTCGTCAAAACGTCCGCTGCTGAAGCGGTGTTCGCCCAGCTCGTCCTGGATGACCCGCATCTCTTCGGCCAGCATCTGACGGAACAGGGCTTTGGTGACCGGCTTGCCGTTGCTGAGCGTTTTTTGATGGTGGATCCACTGCCAGATAGAGGTGCGCGAAATTTCCGCCGTGGCAGCATCTTCCATCAGGCCGTAGATAGGCACGCAGCCGTTGCCGGAGATCCACGCTTCGATGTACTGGACCGCGACGCGAATATTGGCACGCATCCCCTCTTCCGTTCGCTCGCCCGCGCACGGTGCCAGCAGCTGTTCTTCAGCCGTTGGGGCATCTTCTTCGCGCGTGACAAACAGCTGATTTTTGTTATCGCCGAGTACGCGATTGAAGACCTCCATCGCCGTATCGGCCAGGCCCGGATGGGCAATCCACGTGCCGTCGTGACCGTTACGGGCTTCCAGCTCTTTATCGGCTTTCACCTTGTTGAGCACCTGATTATTGCGCTCCGCGTCTTTGCTCGGAATAAAGGCCGCCATGCCGCCCATCGCAAAGGCACCCCGCTTGTGGCAGGTTTTAATCAGCAGACGCGAGTAGGCACTCAGGAAGGGTTTATCCATGGTCACGACCTGGCGGTCCGGCAGTACGCGATCGGGATAGTTTTTCAGGGTTTTGATGTAGCTGAAAATATAGTCCCAGCGTCCGCAGTTCAGGCCGACAATGTGGTCGCGCAGGGCATGCAGAATTTCATTCATCTGGAACACGGCGGGCAGCGTTTCAATCAGCAGCGTGGCCTTGATCGTGCCGCGCAGCAGGTTGAAGCGATCTTCCGCGTAGCTAAATACTTCGCTCCACCAGGCGGCTTCCTGCCAGGCCTGCGTTTTTGGCAGATAGAAATAGGGACCGCTACCTTTTGCCAGCAGGTTTTTGTAGTTATGGAAGAAATAGAGAGCGAAATCAAACAGGCTGCCCGGAATGGCTTCTCCACGCCATGTGACATGTTTTTCAGGCAGGTGCAGACCTCGTACGCGACAGATCAGCACCGCCGGATTCGGTTTGAGCTGGTAGATTTTCCCGGCTTCGTTGGTGTAGCTGATGGTGCCGTTGACGGCATCGCGCAGGTTGATCTGCCCGTCGATAACTTTGTTCCAGTCCGGGGCCAGCGAGTCTTCAAAATCGGCCATAAAGACTTTAACGTTAGCGTTCATGGCGTTGATCACCATTTTGCGCTCTACCGGACCAGTGATCTCAACGCGACGATCCTGTAAATCTTCAGGAATGCCGCGGATTTTCCACTCACCACGACGAATGGAAGCAGTTTCCGAAATAAATCCTGGCAACTTGCCGTTATCGATTTCCTGCTGTTGGTGAATCCGTGCCGCCAGCAGCTTATTGCGCTGCGGCGTAAAGCGGGTCACCAGCTCAGTCAGAAACTCTACCGCTTCGGCCGTCAAAACCTGCTGTTCTTGCTCACCATTCGGCTGGGTAAAGGTCAATTCATCGACCGTGGTTGCCTGTTGAGTCATCGTTCTGCTCCTCATCAAAGATCCAAAATCACGCCCCCAATGCGAACGAAAGATCGTTGTGTAGTTTTCGCTCAGCAGAATTAAGACTATCTATAATTTTTCCAAAATCAAAAACAATTTCCATTTTAATTTTAATTACAGCACAACATGATGATTAATATAGAGTTAAAGTTTCCTGGCATGTTGAACGGGATTTCGGAAATAAAAAAGGCACCCGAAGGTGCCTAATCTGAATAGCTGAAACGCTTTAGGATCGTTTAATGCAGACGATTACTCCAGCGTCGGATTCATGTGGCGAAGATCGTACGGCGTAATCTGGTAGACGTAATAGTTGAGCCAGTTAGTGAACAGCAGATTTCCGTGGCTGCGCCAGGTGGCTCCTGGTTTGTTTTGCGGATCGTTTTTCGGGAAATAGTTGTACGGGATATCCGGATTAAGACCCGCTTCGACATCACGGAAATATTCTGATGCGAGAGTATCGGGATCATACTCAGGATGGCCGGTAACGAACGCGATACGTTTGTCTTTACTGGCAAACAGGTAGGCATCCCCGTCTTCCGTTTCGGCCAGGATCTCCAGATCGGTGTAATCACGAATCAGCTGGGCCGGAAAATCGGCGTAGCGAGAATGCGGAGCCAGGAAGGTGTCATCAAAACCACGCGTCAGCAGCGCGTGTGGATGAAGAATGTGGTGTTCGTATACGCCGGAGAGCTTTTCAGTGCGGGTTTGCTTGGGAATACCGTAGAGAATGTTGAGTGCGGCCTGTACCGCCCAGCAGACAAACAGCGTTGACGTGACGTGATCTTTTGCCCACTCCAGCACCTGTTTGATCTGCGGCCAGTAGGCAACATCGTTAAATTCAACCAGACCGAGCGGCGCGCCTGTCACAATCAGTCCGTCGAAGTTTTCCCCCCGAATATCTTCGAAGTTACAGTAGAAGTTATTCAGATGCTCAGAGGGCGTGTTACGTGACTCGCGGGCATCAATACGCAGCAGTTGAATATCGACCTGCAGCGGGGAGTTCGACAGCAGACGCAGAAACTGATTCTCCGTCTCAATCTTTTTCGGCATCAGGTTGAGGATGAGAACCTTCAGCGGGCGAATTTCCTGACCTGTCGCGCGTGAAGCCGTCATCACGAAGACGTTCTCTTCACGTAAGAAATTGACGGCTGGTAGCTCGTCCTGCACCCGAATCGGCATAACCTTACTTCCTCACAATATACGTATAAACGTTTAGACATCCAGACAGCTAACGATACCCAGAAATGGTATGAATGTCGAGCCTGCAAGTCGAAGGTGAGAAAGTTTCAGGGAGAGGGAGAAAAACAAAAGCAAAAAACCCCGCACCTTACGGTACGGGGTTCTTCTTGATTAATGCCTGGCAGTTCCCTACT
>NZ_JADBQN010000018.1:109486-143030 GCF_014895915.1 Enterobacter cloacae complex sp. P13B | reverse complement strand
GGGAACTGCCAGGCATCAATCAAGAAGAACCCCGTACCGTAAGGTGCGGGGTTTTTTGCTTTGTGCGCCGGAAAATACCGGATTGCGGCTTCGCCTTATCCGGCTATAGGTTTTGCAGGCCCGGTA
This sequence comes from Enterobacter cloacae complex sp. P13B, assembly GCF_014895915.1. NCBI lineage: Bacteria > Pseudomonadati > Pseudomonadota > Gammaproteobacteria > Enterobacterales > Enterobacteriaceae > Enterobacter > Enterobacter cloacae complex sp. P13B. The sequence continues at coordinate 142,904 of NZ_JADBQN010000018.1, read as the reverse complement.
AGCGCAGCGCCACCGGGAAATGCTAACCGCACGATCTTACCGGGAAGAGATAGAGGGGTATAAATAAGGTAAGGTTTTGATAAACGCAGAAAAGCAAAAACCCAGCCATAGGCTGGGTTCTTTAAATAGTGGTGCCCGGACTCGGAATCGAACCAAGGACACGGGGATTTTCAATCCCCTGCTCTACCGACTGAGCTATCCGGGCAACGGAGCGCATTAAACCGCAATCGCGCCTTATCGTCAACATTATTTCAGGAAAAGCTGTTCAACTGCTTAAGTTTGCGGCAATCTGTACGTTTTCACCGTGAAAATGCACAAATCTTCCAGACAATACCGGGCCGTGCGGCAATGCTGATGACAACAGGAGGGCAGTATGGCAAACGACTGGCTTGAGCTCCGTCAGCATGCGGATACCGGCATTGAAACGATTAAAGCGCACTTCGAAGGCCATGCCTTCGATCCCCACTGGCACGATAGTTATCTGGTCGGGATTACCCTTTCAGGCACCCAGCAGTTCCACTGTCGTCGCGAACGCCACCGCAGCCATCCTGGTGATGCGTTCTTACTGGAGCCGGGCGAAATTCACGACGGCGACGCGCCTGTGGAAGGAGGCTTTACCTATCTCACCTTCTATCTTGACGAGCAGTGGCTGACGCGTACCCTCCGTGGATTATATGAAGCCACGCCGGATCGCTACTCGCTTCACTTTGCTCAAACGCTAACGCGAGAACCTCAGCTGGTCCGTTCTATCGGCGAGACGTTTAACGCGTTGCATAGCGATGAGATGAAAATTGTTCAGCAGAGCACAATGGATAAGCTGCTCTCTCAGATCACCTCCCATTGCCACTGGCGTAAGAAACTCCCGTCGCAGCTACAGAGCGCTGCCGTGGCGCACCGCGCACGCGACTATCTTTATGCGCATATCGGCGAGAACGTGGGGTTGTCAGACCTTGCGCGCGAGACGGGCACGGATCGCTTTACGCTGACGCGCTGCTTTAAGCGCGAGTTCAACCTGGCACCGCACGCCTGGCTTATTCAACTGCGTCTGGCAAAGGCGCGACAGCTGCTGGCGCACGGCGAACAGCCTGTTAATGTGGCTACAGCGCTCGGTTTTGCCGACCAAAGCCATCTGGGACGCTGGTTCCAGCGTGCATACCGCATTTCCCCTGCCCACTACCGCCGGTTGTGCACAAACCTTCCAGACGTTTCCAGAAAATAGCAGCACAGTAATGGCTCTAACAAAAAAGGAGCCATCTGTGAGTCTGATGCCTTATCTGCTGTTTGCCTTTGTCGCGTCGATAACGCCCGGCCCGACGAATATCCTCGTTCTCACTAACAGCCAGCACTTTGGCGTGAAAAACACCATTCCCGCCATTATGGGGGGATGTATTACGGCGAGTCTGATTGTGCTGATATCGGGTGCCGGCGCCGGGGAGGTGCTGCGTCAGTTTCCTCTGATACGCCAGGCAATGAGTTGGGCGGGCGTGCTGTGGCTAACCTGGATGAGCTGGCAACTGTATCGGGCGCCTGCGGCGAATCTTTCTGAGAAGACGCCTCATCGCTTCACCGCGCAAGCCGCAGCGCTGCTGCAGATGGTGAATCCGAAAACGTGGATGATGGCGCTGGCGGTAGTGAGTCTTTTTGCTCCCGCGAGCATTCATCCGTTAAGAGATATTGCGCTGATGGCGCTATGGTTTTTACTGATTTCTGTGATGTGCCTGATGTGCTGGGCGTGGCTGGGGAAGGCGGTAAACCGGGTGTTTCGCACCACCGTGGCGATGGTGCGGTTTCAGCGCCTGATGGCGCTATGTCTGCTCGTCTCCGCCTGGGCGGGCATGCTGGTCTAGGTTAACGCCCCGCCCATACGACACTGGGCAAAGCGCAGAATGTCTTCCGCCAGGCGGTGCGCCGTATCCACATCGGCCTGGCTACGGTTCACCAGCATGCGGCTCAGGCAACCCTCCAGTACGAGCTCCATCTGCTTAGCGACCATTGCCGGGTCATCCACTTCAAGCGTTGTCAGCAGTTCGTGGGTGAAGTCATGCGCCGCACGTTTTTGCTGATCCGCCAGCTGGTGTATTGGATGGCCAGGATCGGGATAAAACGTACAGGCAGCAATAAACAGGCAGCCTGGATAACGATTGTTGCTGACGCACTCTGTCAGGGCGGTGTAGCGCGCTAACAGTTTTTGCTCAGCGGTCAGCTCTTCATTCAACATTAGCTGCCTGCGCCAGATATCCACCTGCTGGCTAAGATAGCGTAGGGCATCATAAAGCAGCGCCTCTTTATCCGGCCAGAAGCGCTTAAGCTCATCCAGAGGGTAATCGATACGGTCGGCTACCATCTCAAGCGTGGTGCTGGCGATCCCTTGAATCTCAAGTAGTTGCAGGGCTTGTCCCAGTACGTCTTCGCGTTGCACGGTTATCTCCTCCGCTATTCCCAACGGTATGTCCCGTCTAAAGTGTTGTTTACGGTTGGCGATTGCGCAAATGCGCGCTGAATGCCGTTGCGTCCATAAACCCGGTTACACGCTGTTCAGGCAGCTCTTCCCCCTGCTCATTGAAGAACAGAATGGTTGGCAGCCCGAGTACGGTAAGGTGTTTAAGCAGGGCCTTATCCTGCGCATTGTTGGCTGTGACGTTTGCCTGAAGGAGTACCGTCTCTTTCAGGGCATTTTGCACCTGAGGATCGCTAAAGGTGTATTTTTCAAACTCTTTGCAGGCAACACACCAGTCGGCATAGAGGTCGAGCATCACCGGTTTGCCTTTTGCCTGCGCCAGCGCGCTGTTGAGCTCATCGACGTTCTTAACGTGTATAAAGTTTAAATGTGCCTGCGTCTGGCCCACAGGCGAGCCGAACGCCCAATCCTGAAGCGGGCGCACGCTCACCAACGCGGCGGCGAGCAGGAGAATTTGCACCAGACGCATCCACGCTTTTTTTGCCCCCAGGCTGACGATAAACGCCCAGGAGAAGAACGCCACGCCGAGCATGGCCCACAGGCGCAAACCCCACGCGTCACCCATGATGCGCTCCAGCAGGAACACCGGGAGCGCCAGGATGACAAAGCCGAACGCGGTTTTCACCGTCTCCATCCACGGGCCGCTCTTCGGCAGCAGGCGGTTGCCAAACACCGTCACCAGAATCAGCGGCAGGCCCATCCCCAGCGCGTAAAGATACAGCGTACCCCCGCCGAGCCACATATTACCGCTCTGGGCGATGTACAGCAGGATAGCGCTCAGCGGTGCTGTAGTGCAGGGGGAACAAATCAACCCGGCGATGGCGCCCATTGCGAACACGCCGCCAGCAGAGCCACCCTGCTGGCGATTGCTCATCAGCGTTAAGCGGGTTTGCAGCGAAGAGGGCAGCTGAAGCGTGAACAGGCCAAACATCGACAGCGCAAGCAGAATAAATACGGCTGACAGGCCGATTAGCACGTAAGGGTGCTGAAGCGCTGCCTGGAACTGTAGTCCGGCCGCGGCGACCACGAGGCCGAGCGCGGTATAGGTGAGCGCCATGCCCTGCACATAAATAAAGGCCAGGAGCAGCGCCCGGGCGGTAGAAAGACGCTGTTTGCCGCCCAGTACAATCCCGGAGATAAGCGGGTACATCGGCAGCACACAAGGGGTAAAGGCAATGCCGATACCAATCAGTAAGGCCCAAAGTGCTGAGAACGGCAGATCGGAAGCAGCTTTGGCTTCGCCTTCATCCCTCACCCTGGCCCTCTCGCCTGAGGGGAGAGGGGAGGCAGCCGCTTTAACTTCAGTAAGCGGAACGACCTTCGTTTCAGGGGGGTAGCAGAAGCCCGCGTCGGCACAGCCCTGATACGTAACCGTCAGCGTGGCATCTTTATCCGCCTGATTCACCGTGACGGGCACGCTTAAGCGCTGGCGATAAATTTCACTTTTACCGTAGAACTCATCCTCATGCCATTCGCCAGCGGGCATCTGCAATGCGCCAACGTTAGCCTTTGCCGGCGTGATGCTGACCTGCTTGCGGTAGAGGTAGTAACCCTCTTTCACCTGCCAGGTCAGATTGAGATCGTGCTGGTTTTGCTGAAAGTCGAAAATGAACGCCTGGTCGGCGGGAATAAAGTTCGAACGGCCGGGCGCGTCAAACAAACCGGCAAATACTGACGTGCTGCACAGCAGCAGGATCAGCGTAAAGAAGCGTTGAGCCATGAGAGATAGTCGTTATCGCCGTGGACCACTGGCAGCACCAGCAGCTCCGGGGTTTGATAAGGATGATGAGACTTGAGGCAGTCAAGGAGCGCCTGCTGATTCGCCAGATTGGTTTTGAGCAACATCTGGACTTCATACTCCTGCTCCAGCTTGCCTTCCCAGTAATAAAGGGAGGTCGCGCCGGGGAGCAGCGTGACGCAGGCAGCCAGTTTTTCGGCCAGCACTTTGGCGGCGAGATCCTGGGCAGAGGCTTCATCAGGGGCGGTACAAAGTACGACAACAGCATCAGGCGTGTTCACAGTCGACCTCCTCATCACGAAAGTCTTCACTATATCACGCCATGCGATTGGTCATTAATGAAACGGGCCGCAGAGCGGCCCGATTTTAACTATTTTTACAACGGCTAACCGTTTACAGCACAATGCCGCCAATGATAAAGCCGAGGACGACGCAAAGCGTAATCGCCACCACGCCCGGGATCAGGAACGCGTGGTTAAACACGTACTTACCGATGCGGGTTGAGCCGGTATCGTCCATCTCAACCGCGGCCAGCAGGGTTGGGTAGGTTGGCAGAACGAACAGCGCAGAAACCGCCGCAAAAGAGGCAATCGCCGTCAGCGGCGTCACGCCCAGCATCAGTGCCGCAGGCATCAGCGCTTTGGTGGTGGCAGCCTGAGAGTAAAGCAGCGTCGCGGCAAAGAACAGTACCACCGCCAACAGCCACGGGTAGTTGTGAAGCAGGTCGCCGGCAACGGTCTGGATGTCGCTGATGTGCGCTTTCACGAAGGTGTCACCGAGCCACGCCACGCCCAGTACGCACACGCAGGCGCTCATACCGGATTTGAAGGTGCTGGCGTTCAGCACTTCGCTGGTGTCGATTTTACAGGTGATGCTAATCAGCGTGGCGATGGTCAGCATGAATACCACAATCGCTTCGTTACGCGGCAGCACCGGGTTCTGGATCAGCCCCACGGTGTCGCTGATGGCGGTCGCGTAGAACATCACGGCGACGATACCGATCAGGAACAGCAGCACGGAGCGTTTCGCGTGCGGCTTCAGCTCGAAGACCTGGCTACCGCGCAGGCTCACTTCACCTTTTGCCAGACGCTCCTGGTAAACCGGATCGTCTTTCAGCTCGGCACCCAGGAAGTTACACAGCACGGCGGTAATCATCACCGCAATCAGCGTGACCGGAATACAGATCGCCAGCAGCGTCAGGTAGCTCACGCCCATCGGCTCAAGGATACCCGCGAAGAAGACTACGGCGGCTGAGATTGGCGACGCGGTGATCGCAATCTGCGACGCCACCACGGCAATAGAAAGTGGACGAGACGGGCGAATCCCCTGTTCTTTTGCCACCTCGGTGATCACCGGCAGCGTGGAGAACGCCGTGTGGCCGGTTCCCGCGAGAATGGTCATAAACCAGGTCACCAGCGGGGCAAGGAAGGTGATGTATTTCGGATGGCGGCGCAGCATGCGCTCCGCCAGGCTCACCAGGTAGTCCATACCGCCCGCCACCTGCATGGCCGCAATAGCGGCAATAACCGCCATGATGATTTCGATAACGTCAAAAGGGATTGCGCCGGGTTTAATCTGAAAGATAAGGGTAAGTACGAGCACCCCGAGACCGCCGGCAAAACCAATGCCGATACCCCCGAGCCGCGCGCCCAAATAAATCGCCAACAGGACGATGACGAGTTCTGCTCCAAACATAAAGACCTGCCTTGCTTATTAACAAGTTGATATTGAATTGTTGTATTTAGGTAACGCCTAAAAAGAAAAAAGGCACGTCACAAGTGACGTGCCTTTCGGAAGCCTAGCCTGAACTGTTACTGTTCGCTTTCATCGGTATATCGTTTCGCTTTATATGCCGGATGCATCAGGTTCTGGGCCGAGAAGATATCGTCCAGCTCTGCTTCGGTCAACAGTCCACGCTCCAGCACGACTTCACGCACGCTCTTACCGGTTTCGGCGCAAATCTTACCAACGATGTCACCGTTGTGGTGGCCGATGAACGGGTTGAGGTAAGTAACGATCCCGATGGAGTTATAAACATAGCCTTCACAGACTTCTTTATTCGCGGTGATGCCGTTAATGCATTTTTCCAGCAGGTTGTAGCAGGCGTTAGTCAGGATGTGAATGGATTCAAACATCGCCTGGCCAATCACCGGCTCCATCACGTTCAGCTGCAGCTGACCGGCTTCGGAGGCCATGGTCACGGTAGTGTCGTTACCAATCACCTTGAAGCAAACCTGGTTCACCACTTCTGGCACTACCGGGTTAACTTTGGCTGGCATAATGGAAGAACCCGCCTGCAACTCTGGCAGGTTGATTTCGTTCAGGCCAGCGCGCGGGCCGGAGGAGAGCAGGCGCAGGTCATTACAGATTTTGGACAGTTTCACCGCCAGACGTTTCAGGGCGCTGTGTACCATTACGTACGCGCCGCAGTCGGATGTGGCTTCAATCAGGTCTTCCGCAGGCACCACCGGCAGGTTAGACACTTCCGCCAGCTTCTGAACCGCCAGCTGTTGATAGCCATCCGGGGTGTTCAGACGCGTACCGATGGCGGTTGCGCCCAGGTTCACTTCCAGCAGCAGCTCGGAGGTGCGCAGCAGGTTTTTGGTCTCTTCGTTAAGCAGCACGTTAAACGCATGGAATTCCTGACCGAGGGTCATTGGCACCGCGTCTTGCAGCTGGGTACGGCCCATTTTCAGAATGTCCTGGAACTCAACGGCCTTACGCTGGAAGCCATCGCCCAGCTGGTTGATCGCGTCGACCAGTTTGACCACGGAGGCATACACCGCGATACGGAAGCCGGTTGGGTAGGCGTCGTTGGTGGACTGGCATTTGTTAACGTGGTCGTTCGGGTTGAGGTACTGGTATTCACCTTTCTGGTGGCCCATCAGCTCAAGGCCGATGTTTGCCAGTACTTCGTTGGTATTCATGTTGACGGAGGTACCCGCGCCGCCCTGATAGACGTCAACCGGGAACTGGTCCATGCATTTGCCGTTGTTCAGCACTTCATCGCAGGCAGCGATAATCGCATTTGCCGCGCTTTTAGGAATGGTTTGCAGCTCTTTGTTCGCCAGCGCTGCGGCTTTCTTCACCATCACCATGCCACGGACAAACTCAGGGATATCGCTGATTTTGCTGTTGCTGATGTAGAAGTTTTCAATCGCTCTCAGAGTGTGAACACCATAGTAGGCATCCGCTGGAACTTCCCTGGTACCCAACAAGTCTTCTTCGATACGAATGTTGTTTAACATGTGAACCTTCTTTTCAAGCTGCCGATGGATTGTACTAAACACACAACATATATGTGGTTTTGAATATTTTCTGACCGACGATTATTCCCTCAATCGGCCAGATGTTCGAGATCATATGCTGATGATAGCGAATTGCCGTAAGCTGGATCACTTATTATCGACCCGATTCCATGATAATTATTAATCTGTGAAATGTGTCACCGCTTTAATATTTCCGAAAAAAATATCCGTGCAAACCGATTGAATTTTGGCTAACCGTCTCCATCTCTTACAGACGCGTGACGCGAACACATTCAGACAGGGGCCAGATGGCTCCTGCCACACAGGAGATGCCAGTGCGCTGGATACCGTTTATTGCTTTCTTTCTCTATGTTTACATTGAGATTTCTATTTTCATTCAGGTAGCTCACGTGCTGGGCGTCCTGCTGACGCTGATTCTGGTGATCTTCACCTCCGTCATCGGCATGTCGCTGGTGCGTAATCAGGGTTTCAAAAATTTCCTGATAATGCAGCAGAAGATGGCCGCAGGCGAAAGCCCGGCAGAAGAGATGATCAAAAGCGTGTCGCTGATTATTGCTGGCCTGCTGCTGATCCTGCCGGGGTTCTTCACCGACTTCCTCGGCCTGCTGTTGCTGTTGCCGCCCGTACAGAAGCACCTGACCATGAAGCTGCTGCCGCACCTGCGCTTCAGCCGCATGCCGGGCGGCGGGTTCAGCACAGGGCCAGGCGATACCTTCGAAGGGGAGTATCAGCGCAAGGATGAACAGCGCGACCGTTTAGACCATAAAGACGATCGATAATTTTCTTGCCCGGCGGCTTCGCTTACCGGGCCTACGGATTTTTCCGCTTCGGTAAAAACGCCCACAGCCCCGCCAGCATGACGATGGCATACACACTCTTCCATCCCACCATCGCCAGCAACAGCAGGCACAGCACGCCCCCGACGACCGCCAGTGCTTTATAGCGACCTTTCAGCAGACGACAGCCCGCCAGCATGCACAGCAGGTAGATCATGATGAAAATACCGTTGGCGTAGATAATTAGAGCATCGAGGTTGATGTCGAGAAGATAAATACCCAGCGAGCTCAGGACGCAGCAGCCCAGCACGGCATTCAGCGCATTCATAGGGAGTTGACGTTTAGACAACCGTGCGAGGCGGCTCTCAGGTTTGTAGCGCGCCTGTGACCACACCAGACGGGCGAAGCTCTGGATATAAATGTTGAGGCTGGCAAAGCAGGCGAGATAGCCAATCACACAGGCCACCCATAGCGCCTTCACGCCGAAAAGTTTAACCACGATACCCGGTAGCGATGCGGCGGCGGCTTTATCTTCGCCGAACGCGTTGAAGTGCAGCACCAGCACGGTACAGGCCCAATATATGGTGCCCGCCAGCAGTAAACCAATCATCAGAGCGCGGGGAAAATCACGCTCGGGCTGTTTAAACTCGGATGCCAGGTGAGCGAATGCTTCAAGTCCAACAAAACACCAGAACATGACGGATAACGCAGCGAAAAGCTGTGAATGGTCGATATCGTTTATCGCAGGGAAGGGGATATCCGCTACGGTAATGTTACCCGCAAACCAGATGGCGACGATCAGCACGACGATCAACGCTGCAATCAGCGTTTGCAGATTCGCGCTTGAACTGGCTCCGCGCGAGCCCACCCACCAGACGATCGCCAGCGTACCCAGCTCAGCCAGCAGCAGTTGCTCGTCGTGCCAGCCAAACAGCGCCTGTCCAAAGCCGGTGGCGATATGCAGGGCTGCCGGAAGGCCAACGGGTATTACCGACAAAAACAGCCAGCCGGTTACGCGCTCCATGCGCGGACCAAACGCCATGCCGACAAAATGCGCCACGCCGCCCGCGCTGGGGAAGTGCCGCCCGAGTATGGCAAACACAATCGCCACCGGGAACACCAGCAGGATCAGCACCGGCCATGCCCAAAGACTGTTATTTCCGGCGACCAGCGCCGCCAGTGCCGGTACGGCAAACACGCCGGTACCTAACAAGGAGGTTGAAAGCAGGCCAACGCCCTGCGCTAGCCCCAGCTCCTGCCTGAGTCCACTCATTTACCTTGCCCTGCCACCATCAAAAGAGAGTGGATGGTAACACTTTCGCAAATTTTTTTTCGATTCCCCCTTGAAGGGGTAAAAAGCTATCCCCATCTCTCAGGGCACTAGTCGGAAAACCGCATGCGGGCCGGCGTCATCCATAACTGATAATGACTTTCTCAAAGGAGAGCTATCAATGAGTATTCGTCCGTTACATGATCGTGTGATCGTCAAACGTAAAGAAGTTGAAACCAAGTCTGCTGGCGGCATCGTTCTGACCGGTTCTGCAGCAGCCAAATCAACGCGTGGCGAAATCATCGCTGTCGGTAAGGGCCGCATCCTGGAAAACGGAACTGTGCAGCCGCTGGACGTTAAAGTTGGTGACATCGTAATTTTCAACGATGGCTACGGCGTGAAATCCGAGAAGATCGACAATGAAGAAGTGTTGATCATGTCCGAGAGCGACATTCTGGCAATTGTTGAAGCGTAATTTACGCACGAGAATTTGAGGAAATAAGAACATGGCAGCTAAAGACGTAAAATTCGGTAACGACGCTCGTGTAAAAATGCTCCGCGGCGTAAACGTACTGGCAGATGCAGTTAAAGTGACCCTGGGCCCGAAAGGCCGTAACGTAGTGCTGGATAAATCCTTCGGCGCGCCAACCATCACCAAAGATGGTGTTTCCGTTGCACGTGAAATCGAACTGGAAGACAAGTTCGAAAACATGGGCGCGCAGATGGTGAAAGAAGTTGCCTCTAAAGCGAACGACGCTGCAGGCGACGGTACCACCACCGCGACCGTACTGGCGCAGGCTATCATCACTGAAGGCCTGAAAGCCGTTGCTGCGGGCATGAACCCAATGGATCTGAAACGTGGTATCGACAAAGCTGTCGCATCCGCTGTTGAAGAACTGAAAGCGCTGTCCGTACCGTGCTCTGACTCTAAAGCCATTGCTCAGGTTGGTACTATCTCCGCTAACTCCGACGAAACCGTAGGTAAACTGATCGCTGAAGCGATGGATAAAGTCGGTAAAGAAGGCGTGATCACCGTTGAAGACGGTACCGGTCTGGAAGACGAACTGGACGTGGTTGAAGGTATGCAGTTCGACCGCGGTTACCTGTCCCCATACTTCATCAACAAGCCAGAAACTGGCGCTGTTGAGCTGGAAAGCCCGTTCATCCTGCTGGCTGACAAGAAAATCTCCAACATCCGCGAAATGCTGCCAGTGCTGGAAGCCGTTGCGAAAGCAGGCAAGCCGCTGGTTATCATCGCTGAAGATGTTGAAGGCGAAGCGCTGGCGACCCTGGTGGTTAACACCATGCGCGGCATCGTGAAAGTGGCTGCGGTTAAAGCACCTGGCTTCGGCGATCGCCGTAAAGCAATGCTGCAGGATATCGCTACCCTGACCGGTGGTACCGTGATCTCCGAAGAGATCGGTATGGAGCTGGAAAAAGCGACCCTGGAAGACCTGGGCCAGGCGAAACGCGTTGTGATCAACAAAGACACCACCACCATCATCGACGGTGTGGGTGAAGAAGCCGCTATTCAGGGCCGTGTTGGTCAGATCCGTAAGCAGATCGAAGAAGCCACTTCCGATTACGACCGTGAAAAACTGCAGGAGCGCGTAGCGAAACTGGCTGGCGGCGTTGCGGTAATCAAAGTTGGTGCGGCGACCGAAGTTGAAATGAAAGAGAAGAAAGCACGCGTTGACGATGCCCTGCACGCGACCCGTGCTGCGGTAGAAGAAGGCGTAGTGGCTGGTGGTGGTGTCGCGCTGGTACGTGTAGCCGCTAAGCTGGCTGGCCTGACCGCTCAGAACGAAGACCAGAACGTGGGTATCAAAGTTGCGCTGCGCGCAATGGAAGCTCCTCTGCGTCAGATCGTTTCCAACGCCGGTGAAGAGCCGTCTGTGGTTGCGAACAACGTGAAAGCGGGTGAAGGTAACTACGGTTACAACGCGGCAACTGAAGAATACGGCAACATGATCGACTTCGGTATCCTGGATCCAACTAAAGTGACCCGTTCTGCTCTGCAGTACGCGGCATCTGTAGCTGGCCTGATGATCACGACCGAGTGCATGGTAACCGACCTGCCAAAAGGCGACGCGCCTGACTTAGGTGCTGCTGGTATGGGCGGCATGGGTGGAATGGGCGGCATGATGTAATCATGTTGTTCTGAACCTCTCAGAACGAACCCCGGGCAGAAATGTCCGGGGTTTTTTATTGCCGCTACTCAAATGTTCCCTTCACGCATGCTGCGCCTTCGCGCACCATCTGGCGGCCTTTCGCCCAGACCTCGCGGATCTTCAGGTCATCCGTCAGCACCAGGAAATCGGCATCGCATCCGGGCGCGAGCCGCCCCTTATGCTCCAGCCCGAGAAACTCCGCTACGTTACGCGTAAACGGCAGAAGCGCCTCCTCCAGCGGCAGGTGATACCGGCTGACCAGTTGCTGCAGCGTCTGAGGCAGAGATTCGAACCCGGCTACGCCAATGCCCACCAGATTACCGTTCGCGTCAAAATTCGGTTGGCTGCCGTTACCATCCGAGCTGAGCGTAAGCCGGTTAAACGGCACCTGCGCTTCACGGGCCGTCGCGATGGCGGTGGCAGCATCAATGGGCTCACTGATGCTGGTGGTGATGTCGATATAGCCCCCGTCGCGGGCATAATCCAGCGCGGCGAGGAACAGCGCCTGGTCGCGGTTAACGTGGGTTGGCAGCAGCTTCGTGCGGGGCACGTCGGCATTTTTCAGGATGTTAAGCAGGGGCTCAAGCAGCTTCGGGCTGTTGCCGAGGTGAAACACGGATATGCCCGCTTTGGCGCCCAGCAGCCCGCCGACGCGCGACTGGGCGGCCATATTCGCGAGCTGGTCATCCGCTGGTGCGGAAGAGCGATGGTCGGAAATCGCGCATTTCACGCCGATGATTTTATCAATCAGCGCCACATCCTTTTCGATGCTGCCGGTAATCGTCGGAGAAGGCAGCCCGTATGCGCCTGTCAGCATCCACGCGCTGATCCCTTCATGCTCAAGCGCCCGCGTTTTTGCCAGCAGCGATTCGGGATGGCGGGTCACGCCGTCGGTACCCAGCAGGCCAACAACGGAGGTGATGCCCGCCGCCACCAGCGCGGACAACCGTACCTCCGGCGTCCGGGTGTGCGGACCGGCTTCACCGCCGCCGCCGATCAGGTGTACGTGCTGATCGATAAAGCCTGGACAAACCACCGCCCCGGCGAGATCGGTTTCAGGACAGTTAAGCCGCATTGCTGCGCGATCCGTTTTTTCAATAGCGACGATTTTTCCCCCGGCGATTAGCAGATCGCAACGTCCCCGATCCTCCGGCGCGTAAAGGTGCACATTGCGGAAAAGATGGGGTTCCAGCACTGAAAAATCCATTTTTATCTCCTCAGAAGAGTAGCTGCATTACCCACATTGAGAGCAGGGCGTTAATGACGCAGACGGTAATGATGTGTGGATAATACTTCGGGTTAACGCCTGCGGTGCCCAGGCAGCGGCCGGTGTTTTGCACCGGATTGCCCATCAGATAGATGGCGGGCAGCAGAACGGTGGCATCGTGGCCGTTGAGCGTGCCGGCAGCCACCAGGCTGGCGCAAACCCCCACGCCGCCGCCCATACTCATCACCGAGGCCAGCAGGACCGTTGCCGCCGCGCCCGGAAGCCCCCACAGGGCCATAATTGGCTCGCAAATATTGCCAACAATATCCAGCAGGCCGGTCACCTTGAGCGCCTGAATGATGACAAACGCCATAACCACGTTCGGCAGCAGGCTGGTAGTGGCGATGGTAAAGCCTCGGCGGGCGCCATCGATAAACATGTCCATGATATTTTTACGCGGCTGGGCGATCATTTTTTTCCTCCTGAATACGACGATCTTCCATGTGAGCGATCCACAGACGCAGGAGGTTCGCGCCAACAAATTTAAACATCAGTATGACGGCCAGCGGCGTGATTACCGGGACGGTAATAAACGTGAAGAGTGCGGCGCCGGAAGAAAAATAGTTGGTAATGATGGCGCTACCGCTGGTCTGGAAGGTGGCGAAAATGGCGCGCTCGCGATCGGTAATAGCCCCTTCGTCGGTCAACTCTTTGGTCATCCCTGCTGCGGCATCGGTATTTTGCAGGTTGGCGATGAGGGCCAGAGAGCAGACGCCCGGTACGCCAAGCAGCGGGCGCAAAATGGGCGTCATCAGCTGTTGCGCGGCACGCAGCCCGCCCAGCCCCTCGGTGACGGCAATGATCCCGAGCGATAAAATGACCGAAGGCGCCAGTTCAAGGGCAAACAAGAAACCGTCTTTCGCCCCCGTGCCGCCCTCACCGCGAAACGTGAGCGCGCCGTTCACCGGACCGAAGCTGCCGTTTAGGACGGTAAAATCCAGCACGCGCCACCATTCGGTACTTTTGGCGAAAAAGCCTGAGAAAAATACGATGGTGAGCACAAACGCCAGATAGCCCACCCATGTTACCTTTTCCTCTCCTGAGGATGATGCACTCATGAAACCCCCTGTTTTAATCGCGTACAAAAGTTGTACGTCGCAACACTAAAAACGATCGAGGGCTAAAACACGATATCCCAAAGGGCATTATCAGAATTCATTTAAGATGTCGGAGGAGTGATGTACGGAATCCGGCTCGCAGAAATGCGCGGGGATTTTTCTTTTAGTCATCTTTTAGGTATAAGATTTACACACGGACAATTACTGTCCAGCTTATTGAAAACGAGGAATAACATGCGCGTAAAAGTCTGTGCAGGGATCGTAGGAGCAGCGTTGCTGCTGGCGGGTTGTAGCTCCAGCAATGAACTGTCGGCAGCGGGCCAGGGCGTTCGCTTTGTGGAAGATAAGCCAGGCAGCGAATGCCAGCTGTTAGGCACGGCCACCGGTGAACAAAGTAACTGGATGTCGGGTCAGCACGGTGAAGAAGGCGGCTCTATGCGCGGTGCGGCGAATGCCTTGCGTAACCAGGCTGCTGCAATGGGGGGGAACGTGATTTACGGCGTGAGCAGCCCGACGCAAGGAATGCTCTCCAGCTTCGTGCCAACGGCCAGCCAGATGAGCGGCCAGGTCTATAAGTGCCCGAACTGAGTTTACTTGCTGATGGCGCTGCGCCCACCTCGTAGGGCAGGTAAGCGTAGCGCCACCTGCCTTTTAGCGCTGCCGCAGTTGCAAATCCAGCGGCGTCTTACTCGGCTCTCCGCCAATCTCGCGTGCCAGCTTCGGCACCATATAACCTGAAACCAGCGTTAACAGCTCGCGCATAATTTGTCGGGCTTCCTCATCCGTCACCATGAAATGCGCCGCGCCCTGCACGCGATCCAGCACATGCAGGTAATAGGGCATCACGCCTGCGTCAAACAAGGCATTGCTGAGATCGGCCAGCACCCGGGCACTGTCGTTCACGCCGCGCAACAATACGCTCTGGTTGAGCAGCGTCACGCCCGCCTTACGCAGACACGCCATCGCCGCGCGAAATTCATCGTCGATCTCGTTCGCGTGGTTGATATGGTTTACCAGCAGCACCTGTAGACGTGACTGCTCCAGGCGCGTGACCAGGGCGTCGGTAATACGCGCCGGGATGACGATCGGTAAACGGCTGTGAATGCGCAGACGTTTGATGTGCGGGATGGCTTCAAGCTGCGTCAAAAGCCAGTCCAGTTCATGATCTTTTGCCATCAGCGGGTCACCGCCGGAAAAAATAATCTCATCCAGCTCTGGATGGGCGGCGATATAGTCCAGCGCAACCTGCCAGTTGCGCTTATTTCCCTGGTTTTCGGCATACGGGAAGTGCCGACGGAAGCAGTAACGACAATTTACCGCACAGCCGCCTTTTACCAGCAGCAGGGCGCGATTGAGATATTTGTGCAGTAAACCCGGCACCACGCTGTTTTGCTCTTCCAGCGGATCGGTGCTGTAGCCCGGTGCTGTAATAAACTCATCCTGCGACGTAAGGGTTTGTTTTAATAAAGGATCGTCAGGGTTGCCTTTTTCCATGCGCGCAACAAACGCGCGGGGAACACGCAGGGCGAAAAGTCGCTTCGCCTCACGGCCAGCAAGCAACTCCGGATGCTGATCGAGGTCTAAAAGACGCAGCAATTCATCAGGACTGGTGATTACATCGGCAAGTTGCGATAACCAATCTTCTCTGGATGGGGTGTTTAGGGTTACAATATGCGCCATTTTGTGGCTTAGCTACCAGTTAACAAATTTAGAGGGCCTTATGGCAACGTACTATAGCAACGATTTTCGTGCTGGTCTTAAAATCATGATGGACGGCGAACCGTACGCGGTTGAAGCCAGCGAATTCGTTAAACCAGGTAAAGGCCAGGCATTCGCACGCGTTAAGCTGCGCCGCCTGCTGACCGGCACCCGTGTTGAGAAAACCTTCAAATCTACTGACTCCGCTGAAGGCGCTGATGTTGTCGATATGAACCTGACTTACCTGTACAACGACGGTGAGTTCTGGCACTTCATGAACAACGAAACCTTCGAGCAGCTGTCTGCTGACGCGAAAGCGATTGGCGATAACGCGAAGTGGCTGCTGGATCAGGCTGAGTGCATCGTGACCCTGTGGAACGGCCAGCCTATCGCCGTTACCCCACCAAACTTTGTTGAGCTGGAAATCGTTGAAACCGATCCAGGTCTGAAAGGTGACACCGCGGGTACTGGCGGCAAGCCAGCAACGCTCTCCACCGGCGCTGTGGTGAAAGTACCGCTGTTCGTACAGATCGGTGAAGTGATCAAAGTGGATACTCGCTCCGGCGAATACGTATCTCGCGTGAAGTAATTTACGTCATGATTCGAGGCGCAGCGCCCGCTGCGCCTGATTTTTGCAGGCAGGGATGATGAAACGTACCGTTAAAATTCTGCTTCTGTTAGCGCTCTCCAGCGTACTGCTTTCCGGCTGTAACACCGCCCGTGGCATGGGGGAAGATATCCAGGACCTCGGTCATATCATTTCTCACGCAGCCAGCTAAGTCCGTCTAATTTTCCTAAAATTGCTTCCTTTTCCGTCAATCGGCGGGATCTTGTCTATTCTTAAGTTGCTATACACAAAACAACTTTGGCTATAAAAGGAAGATATTATGGTTAAGAAAACAATTGCAGCGATCTTTTCTGTCCTCGTGCTTTCCTCCGTGTTGACTGCATGTAATACCACCCGCGGCGTAGGGGAAGATATCTCCGACGGTGGTAACGCGATTTCTGGTGCAGCAACTAAAGCTCAGAACTAATGAAGCATGGACGGTACGGCTCGTGAGTTTCACCGTACCGTCAATTCTCTGCTTCCTGCAGGGATAAAAACGGTGAAAAGCGTGTATCCATATGCAGCTTCATGCGGATATTGCGTTTATAGGTATAAACCGTTTTTCCGTTAATGCTCAGGTGAGCGGCTATCTTTTGGTTGCTCGCGCCGTCCATCCATAACGTCAACACTTTCTCCTCCTGTCGTGTCAGCAAGGGGGCGGCCACCGTCGGGCGGTACGTGCTTGCGCGCGAAATTAACGCGTCATTGATAACCGTCGCGATTTCCTCAAGCGGGGCATTTTTCATTAGCGAAGACCAGACCGGGAAGTTCCCGAGCCAGGTCGCCAGGTCCTTGTCCTCTCCCGATTGCAGCATAATAAAAGGTAATTTTTCGCTGGCGTTCAGCAAAGAAGAGAGTTGCTGGAAATGGTGAATATCCTGCCTGAAACCATGCAGGTCAGCGATGACCAGCTCAGGTTTCCATTGCAGAATGTGCTCCCTGGCGAGGAATAGATTGTTCAGCCCGGTCACAACGTAGTGCCCCGGGAATAAACCGGAATGATTGAGCCATGCTTCAAACCCGGTGCGGGTGAAGTGACAACGGTCAATCAAAAGAATCTTGAACATATTTTATTCGCAGTCGGCTAGTGGTTTGGCTTCCTGCCATCAGAAAGCACATCATCATAGAGAAGTCCGATGAGCTATAAATGCCTGAACTCCGCGCCATACTGCGGCTATTTCTGGGCTTAACGCGTTCATCAGAAAATGATTGAAAAAAAATCGCACGCTAACCAAAATATAGGGTGTTATCTGCCTTGCGGGACGACCCGTAAGCGCTTCCTTCATCGGGGACGGCCCCAACTGTTTTTAAGTTAAGGAGCCCGAGATGTCCTGGATTATTCTCTTTATTGCTGGTCTGCTCGAAGTGGTATGGGCGATTGGTCTCAAGTACACCCACGGATTTACCCGCCTGACGCCCAGCGTTATTACCGTTACGGCGATGATCGTGAGCATTGTTCTGCTATCGTGGGCAATGCGTTCTCTGCCCGTGGGAACGGCCTATGCCGTCTGGACGGGGATCGGTGCCGTAGGCGCGGCGATTACCGGCATTCTGCTGCTGGGTGAGTCAGCGAGCCTGGCGCGCATTGCCAGCCTCGCTCTGATTGTTGCCGGTATCATTGGGCTGAAGCTCAGTACCCATTAACGGGGCTGTTTTACCCAGATGAGTTTCGACACATCAAACCCCTGTCGGGTCGCGACGTCCAGCATCTGCTGTTTCATTTCTGACGAAATAGTTGGCGTGCGGGAAAGTATCCACAGATAGTCGCGATCCGGCCCGCAGACCAGCGCGTGACGGTACTCTCTGTCGAGCGCTATCACGTTATAGCCGCCATAAAACGGGCCGAAGAAAGAGACTTTGAGCGCGGCCCGTCGCGGGTCGCCAGTGAAGTAGGCTTTCCCGACCGACTGCTGCCACATCTCCCGATCGGGATTATAGCCCCGGTTGATCACCTGAATACCGCCATCATCCATTGGGCTGTAATTTGCAGTAACCTTCTCTAAGCCCTGCTCAAACCGATGGTCGAGGCGCGCGATTTCATACCATGTTCCGAGGAAGCGTTGTGCATCAAAAGGCGTGACGACGGTAACGCCAGGAGGTGGGGTAGGGGAACTGCAGGCAACCACTAAAAACGCGGCTGTCACCGCGGCGATAACAGGCAAAATGCGCATAGGAGTTTCCTTACTGTTTTTTGTTAAGTGTAGATGACGGCAAGGAAAATGTAGTTTTTGTGCGGTGTGTTTCGCCGGGTAAGCGCAGCGCTACCCGGCAATGTTTTACTGCAGCGCGTCGAGGATACGGTATGCCGCCTCAACTCGCGCCGGGTTCGGATAGCTTTTATTCGCCAGCATCACAATGCCGAGCTGCTTTTCAGGAATAAAGGCCACATAGCTGCCAAACCCGCCGGTGGAGCCCGTTTTGTGCACCCATGAGGCCTTAACCGGGGCAACGGGTGGATTCACTTCTCTCGCAGGCAACGGTGCCAGCGCCACCTTGTTATCACTGCCTCCGACGACGGTTTTGGCATCGACCGGCCAGTTAAGCATCTCCCAACCTAACCCCTGATACATGGCACCCACGCGCCAGTAGCGAGACTGCGCCAGCGTAATGCCTTGCTTCAGGGACGTATCCTGCAGCGCGTCAGGGGCCATGTTGGCCATCACCCAGCTCGCCATATCCTGCACGTTGGTTTTCACGCCATATGCCTCTGCGTCCAGCATGCCCGGTGAAACGTGGACCGCTTTACCGTCACGATATCCCCAGGCGTAATGCGTCTCCTCCGCTTTCGGAACGTTAATCCAGGTATGATCCAGCTTGAGCGGCTTAAAGACCCGCGTCGTCATGGCCTGCTCATAGTTCATGCCGGAAGGTTTGACCGCCAGCGCGCCAAAAAGACCGATGCTGGAGTTGGCGTAAAGACGCGTTGTGCCCGGCTTCCACTGAGGCTGCCAGTTTTGATAGAAGCGCAGCAGGGATGCGTTATCTGTGACCTCATCGGGCACCTGTAAAGGCAGGCCACCGGCGGTGTAGGTTGCCAGATCCAGCATGCGAATCCCTTGCCACTGCTTGCCGGTCAGATCAGGCCAATATTTGGTTACCGGATCGCCCAGCGAAATTTCGCCGCGGGCAATAGCATCGCCCCCCAGCACGCCGGTGAAGGTTTTACTTATAGAGCCCAGCTCGAACAGGGTTTGCGGGGTGACGGGTTTGTTCGCCGCGATATCGGCCTTTCCAAAGGTAAAGTAGTGTGGCTGGCCCTGATAAATCACGGCCACCGCCATGCCTGGAATACCCTGCGCTTTCATCAGGGGCGTAACGTTACGTTCTACCACGTCAGCCAGCTGTTTTTCCGACATCGGCGCGGCGAGTACAGAGCAGGATGTGCTGAGCAGCAGGGCGCAGCAAAGGAATTTTTTCATCATCAATTATCTTCCATAATAGCAGGTCAAGGGAGTGTCCGGGCCCGGCAGACCGCTGTAGTCTGTTGGATTTGACTATGGCTGACAAACGGTTAAATTTAGCATGAGCTGTTAATTTTTCTAACGGATGGAACAATGACCCGCAGCTATCTTCCACTTAATTCGCTTCGCGCCTTCGAAGCGGCCGCCCGGCACCTCAGTTTTACGCATGCAGCGATAGAGCTGAACGTTACCCATTCCGCCATCAGCCAGCACGTTAAGGCGCTGGAGCAGCATCTGAATTGCCAGTTGTTTGTCCGCGTCTCGCGCGGCCTGATGCTGACCACGGAGGGTGAAAATCTGCTGCCGGTGCTGAATGATTCATTCGATCGTATCGCCGGAATGCTGGATCGCTTTGCCAGCCAGCGCGCTCAGGAGAAGCTAAAAATTGGCGTAGTAGGGACTTTCGCCACGGGTATCCTGTTCTCTCATCTCGCGGACTTTCGCCGCTGTTATCCGCATATCGATCTTCACCTTTCCACCCATAACAACCGCGTCGATCCGGCTGCTGAAGGGCTTGATTATACGATCCGCTACGGCGGTGGGGCGTGGCACGGCACCGAGGCGCAATTCCTATGCCCTGCGCCGCTGGCGCCACTTTGCTCGCCCGAAATCGCCGGCGTGCTCCAGTCTCCGGCCGACATCCTGAAGTTTACCCTGCTGCGCTCTTACCGACGCGACGAATGGTCGGCGTGGATGCAGGCGGCAGGCGAGCATCCTCCGTCGCCAACGCACCGGGTGATGGTGTTTGATTCGTCTGTCACCATGCTGGAAGCCGCACAGGCAGGTATGGGCATTGCCATTGCGCCTGTCGATATGTTTACCCATTTGCTGAACAGCGAGCGCATCGTGCAGCCGTTTACAACGCAAATTGATCTGGGCAGTTACTGGTTAACGAGACTGCAGTCGCGGGCTGAAACGTCCGGTATGCGTGAATTTGCCCAATGGCTGATAGGAAAGATGCAGAAATAAAAGGCCCGCCGGATGGCGGGCCAGAAGCGTCAGATAGTGACCACGGCAATCAGCGTCACCACGGTCAGGATGGTTGCCAGCCCGTAGAACACCCATTTACCGCTCGGCACATGGATTTTTAGGTCATGCATCGCATGGTGAATGCGGTGCAGGCCGCACCACAGCGGCAGGACGATCATCAGGAAGATGAACACGCGGCCAATAAAGCTGCTCGCAAACGCCAGCACGCGCTCGTAGCTCAGCGCATCGCCCGGGAACAGCCCCAGCGGCAGCATAATGCCGACCAGCAGGATGATTACCGGGGCGATGATGGCACTCCACATGCCGCCTGCGCCAAACAGGCCCCAGAAGACCGGCTCGTCTGAACGTTTTGGATTTGGATTGATCACAGTAGTCTCCTTACCAGAACAGTGCGACAAACAGAATGACAACAGTGACCAGGATCGTCACTGCCCATAGCCCTTTAATGACTGGCTCCGGCCCCATTTTTTCGTCTTTAATGATGATGTTTGCCGCTTTTGGCGCCAGTTCAAACCAGGTTTTGGTATGAAGTAGCGCCGCCGCGAGCGCGATCAGGTTCAGAACCACGATGATTGGGTTTTGCAGGAAACCGACAAAGTTCGCCCAGGTTTCCGGCCCGTGTTTAAGGGCAAAAACGCCATACATTAACTCAAGGCTGAACCAGACCGCCGGTACCGCCGTGCCTTCACGCAGCATATAGAAGCGATAAAACGGCAGGTTTTTCCACCAGGTGGACGGCACAGGCCGCACGTAGGCTTTGCGTTTAGTCGTCATCATGCACTCCTTAGCGTGGTTTCAGGGTAGCGATAAGAAAGTCTTTCGAGCTTTCCACTTTACCCTGCTGAATTGCGGCGGCCGGGTCGACGTGCTTCGGACAGACTTCGGAGCAGTAGCCCACAAACGTACAGGTCCAGACGCCGTTCTGGCCGTTTAGCTGCGCCATACGTTCTTTTTTGCCGTGGTCGCGGCTGTCTTCGTTATAGCGGTGCGCCAGGGTAATGGCGGCCGGGCCGATGAACTCCGGGTTCAGGCCAAACTGAGGACAGGCGGCGTAGCACAGGCCGCAGTTGATGCAGCCGGAGAACTGATGGTATTTCGCCATCTGCGCCGGCGTCTGGGTGTTCGGACCCTGGTCCGGCGTGCGCGGGTTGCCGATGATGTACGGCTTAATCGCTTCCAGGCTTTCGATAAAGTGGGTCATATCGACCACCAGATCGCGCTCAATCGGGAAGTTGCCCAGCGCTTCAACCTTAATGCCCCTGGTGTAATCACGCAGGAAGGTTTTACACGCCAGCTTCGGTACCTTGTTGACCATCATGCCGCAGGAGCCGCAGATCGCCATGCGGCAGGACCAGCGGTAGCTCAGGTCCGGCGCCAGGTTGTCTTTGATATAGCCGAGCGCATCCAGGAGGGAGGTTTGCGCGTCATAAGGCACTTCGTAGAAAGCGCTGTGGGGGGCGGTATCCACTTCCGGGTTGTAGCGCACCACTTCAACTTTCAATTTTTGCATCTCAGCCATTCGCCTTCTCCTTCTTCTCGGCGGCTTCTGCTTCTGCGCCATACACGCGTTTCGCTGGTGGCAGCGTGGTGATTTTCACGTCGCTGTAGTCCAGACGCGTGGTGCCATCCGCATCGCGCCAGGCGAGAGTGTGTTTCAGGAAATTGACGTCGTCACGTTCGGTGCAGCCTTCGTCCAGACGCTGGTGGGCGCCGCGAGACTCTTTACGCGCCAGCGCAGAGTGCGCCATACATTCCGCGACGTTCAGGCCGTGGCCAAGCTCGATGGTATAGAGCAGGTCGGTGTTGAAGACGCTGGAGGTATCGGTGATGCGCACGCGCTTGAAGCGCTCCTGAAGCTCCGCCAGCTTGTCGACGGTTTTCTGCATCAATTCCGGCGTACGGTAGATACCGCAGCCTTCTTCCATCGACAGGCCCATCTCGTCGCGGATCTTCGACCAGTTCTCGTTGCCTTCCTGGTTCACCAGATCCTTCAGGCGTTTTTCAACGTCAGTGACCTGCGCATCCAGCGCCGCACCGTTTGCTTCGCCTGCGGTCGCCGCACGCTCCATGGCGCGCTCGCCCGCCATGCGGCCAAAGACGACCAGTTCTGCCAGCGAGTTAGAGCCCAGACGGTTGGCGCCGTGCAGGCCGACGGAGGAACACTCGCCCACGGCGAACAGCCCTTTAATGCGGGTTTCACACTGCTGGTCGGTTTCAATCCCGCCCATGGTGTAGTGCGCGGTTGGGCGTACCGGTATCGGCTCTTTCACCGGGTCGACGCCCACGTAGGCTTTTGCCAGTTCGCAGATAAACGGCAGACGCTCCAGCAGTTTCTTCTCGCCCAGGTGACGCAGGTCGAGATAGACCACGTCGCCGCGCGGCGTTGAGATGGTGTTGCCCTTGCGCCACTCGTGCCAGAAGGCCTGAGAAACTTTGTCGCGCGGGCCGAGCTCCATGTATTTGTTCTTCGGCTCGCCGAGCGGGGTTTCCGGGCCCATGCCGTAATCCTGCAGATAACGGTAGCCGTTTTTGTTGACCAGAATACCGCCTTCACCGCGGCAGCCTTCCGTCATCAAAATGCCGGAGCCCGGCAGGCCGGTTGGGTGATACTGCACAAACTCCATATCGCGCAGCGGCACGCCGTGGCTCAGCGCCATGCCCATCCCGTCGCCGGTGACGATGCCGCCGTTGGTGTTGTAGCGATAGACGCGTCCCGCACCGCCCGTTGCCATCACCACCGCATTGGCGCGGATCTGGACGAGCGTGCCTTCCATCATATTCATCGCCACCAGGCCACGTGCATGACCGTCGTCGACCAGAATGTCGAGGACAAAATGTTCATCGAAGCGCTGAATTTGTGGGAACTGAAGGGAGGTCTGGAAGAGGGTGTGCAGCATGTGGAAGCCGGTCTTATCGGCGGCGAACCAGGTGCGTTCGATCTTCATGCCACCGAAGCGGCGGACGTTAACGCTGCCGTCCGGGCGGCGGCTCCACGGACATCCCCACTGCTCGAGCTGGGTCATCTCCATTGGGCAATGGTGAACGAAATAATCAACGACATCCTGTTCGCAAAGCCAGTCGCCCCCTGCAACCGTGTCGTGGAAATGGTATTCGAAGCTGTCATGATCCTGCGCGACGGCGGCGGATCCTCCTTCTGCTGCCACCGTGTGGCTGCGCATCGGATAGACTTTTGAAATCAATGCGATTTTAGCGTTCGGGTTGGCTTGTGCCGCAGCAATTGCAGCGCGTAATCCAGCCCCGCCAGCGCCTATTACGGCAAGATCGGCTTGAAAAGTTTGCACGACATTCCTCCAGATTTTTGTTTTCCCGCAATGCGATGCACTAAAGGAAGTTCACCTGCCCGAACGGGCGATTGCGGAAGCGATTCCACTGCTCCTTTATGGGTATAACAGTATAACCGCGTAGATGTGAGGGAAATTTGACGTGTTCGATTTTTTTGCTGTTCTGTGCGGTGATTTATCATCGTGATTGATGAAATGCATCACAGAATAATCCACATAAATGAAATACGCGTTTTTACTGCGCAAAATTTGTCTCTGCCACTGCTAACGAGTAGACTTCGTGCCCTTGTCTGAAATCGGAGAAAAACTCATGAGCGAAACGGCCACCTGGCAGCCGAGCGCATCCATCCCAAATCTGTTAAAACGCGCCGCAATTATGACGGAGATCCGCCGTTTCTTTGCCGACCGCGGCGTCCTGGAGGTGGAAACCCCGTGCATGAGTCAGGCAACGGTAACGGATATTCATCTGGTCCCGTTTGAAACCCGTTTTGTTGGCCCAGGCCACTCCCAGGGCATGAATCTGTATCTGATGACCAGCCCGGAATATCACATGAAGCGCCTGCTGGCGGCGGGGTGTGGTCCGGTGTATCAGCTGTGCCGCAGCTTCCGTAATGAAGAGATGGGGCGTCACCACAACCCGGAATTCACCATGCTGGAGTGGTACCGCCCGCACTATGATATGTACCGCCTGATGAATGAGGTGGACGATTTGCTGCAGCAGGTACTGGACTGCTCAGAAGCCGAAACGCTCTCCTATCAACAGGCCTTCCAGCGCCATCTGGAAATCGATCCGCTGTCGGCGGACAAAGCCCAGCTGCGTGAAGTGGCGGCAAAACTGGATCTGAGCAACGTGGCGGATACCGAAGAGGATCGCGACACGCTGCTGCAGCTGCTGTTCACCTTCGGCGTGGAACCGCAGATTGGCAAAGATCGCCCGACGTTTGTCTATCACTTCCCGGCAAGCCAGGCGTCTCTGGCGCAGATCAGCACCGAAGATCACCGCGTAGCAGAGCGTTTTGAGGTTTACTACAAAGGCATCGAGCTGGCGAACGGCTTCCACGAACTGACCGACGCGCGCGAGCAGGCGCAACGTTTCGAACAGGATAACCGCAAACGCGCCGCGCGCGGTCTGCCGCAGCAGCCGATCGATACCAACCTGCTGGAAGCGTTAAAGGCGGGTCTGCCAGATTGCTCCGGCGTGGCGCTGGGCGTAGACCGTCTGGTGATGCTGGCGCTGGGCGCCGAGCAGCTGGGCGATGTGATTGCCTTTACGGTCGATCGCGCCTAAAGCATGGCCGGGTGGCGCTGTCGCTTACCCGGCATATAGTATCTGTGGCAATATTCCTTTCCATTTCTTCTCCGCAACATTAAAAACTGCCATTTTCTCTGTACACGGGTCTTTTTCTTAAATTGCCTCGTATAGCCACAATATTAGTCTGGTCATCTGCTACCATCCG
The DNA here is from genome assembly GCF_014895915.1 of Enterobacter cloacae complex sp. P13B. Lineage (NCBI taxonomy): Bacteria > Pseudomonadati > Pseudomonadota > Gammaproteobacteria > Enterobacterales > Enterobacteriaceae > Enterobacter > Enterobacter cloacae complex sp. P13B. The sequence continues at coordinate 117,382 of NZ_JADBQN010000018.1, read as the reverse complement.
CGCAGTTTAATTCCTCTTCGGATGGTTATATGTCCCAGTCACTCAAAAAGATGACCCTCACCGGGCTCATCCTGATGATTTTTACGTCAGTTTTTGGCTTTGCCAACAGCCCGTCGGCTTTCTATCTGATGGGCTACAGCGCGACGCCGTTTTATATCGTTTCCGCTCTGTTCTTCTTTATCCCGTTTGCGCTGATGATGGCGGAGATGGGCTCGGCTTACCGGAAAGAAGAGGGCGGTATCTATTCATGGATGAACAACAGCATCGGCCCGCGCTACGCGTTTATCGGCACGTTTATGTGGTTCTCCTCCTACGTCGTCTGGATGGTCAGCACGGCGGCCAAAGTCTGGGTGCCGTTCTCCACGTTTCTTTTCGGCGCGGATAAAACGCAGGTCTGGTCTTTAGCCGGGCTGAGCTCCACGCAGGTGGTCGGGATTCTGGCGGTGTGCTGGATGGTGGTGGTGACGCTGGTGGCGTCAAAAGGCATCAACAAAATTGCCCGTATCACCGCCGTTGGCGGTATTTCCGTGATGTGCCTGAACCTGGTGCTGCTGCTGGTGAGTATCGCCATTCTGTGCCTGAACGGCGGACACTTCGCGCAGGAGGTGAACTTCGTTTCATCGCCTAATCCGGGCTATCAGTCCGGGCTGGCCATGCTCTCCTTCGTGGTATTTGCCATTTTTGCCTACGGCGGTATTGAAGCGGTAGGTGGGCTGGTCGATAAGACCGAGAACCCGGAAAAAAACTTTGCCAAAGGGATTATTTTTGCCGCCATCGTCATCTCCATCGGCTATTCGCTGGCGATTTTCCTCTGGGGCGTTAGCACTAACTGGCAGCAGGTGTTGAGTAACAATACCACTAACCTCGGGAACATCACCTACGTGCTGATGAAAAGCCTGGGAATGACGCTGGGTAACGCCATGCACCTGACGCCGGAAGCATCGGCCACCCTGGGGATCTGGTTTGCGCGCATTACCGGCCTGTCGATGTTCCTTGCCTATACCGGCGCGTTCTTCACGCTAATCTACTCGCCGCTAAAAGCAATCATCCAGGGTACGCCAAAGGCGCTGTGGCCGGCACGCATGACGCAGCTCAATACCGCAGGCATGCCTGCCAACGCCATGTGGATGCAGTGTCTGCTGGTGTGCGTGTTCATTCTGCTGGTGTCATTTGGCGGTGATACCGCGTCTGCGTTCTATAACAAACTGACCCTGATGGCGAACGTGTCGATGACGCTGCCGTACCTGTTCCTGACGCTGGCGTTCCCGTTCTTTAAGGCGAAGCGGGATCTTGAGCGTCCGTTTGTGATCTTCAAAACCCGCGCGGCAACGCTGCTGGCGACCACGGTGGTGGTGCTGGTCGTGGCGTTTGCCAACATCTTTACCGTTATTCAGCCCGTGGTTGAGGCGAACGACTGGAACAGCGCGCTGTGGATGGTCGGTGGGCCAGTCTTCTTCTCGCTGCTGGCGATGGGGATTTATGAGAATTACCGCCGGCGCTCAATGGCGTACGTCACGGAAGTGGCGTAGCGGTAAAATGCCCCTCCCGAAAGGGAGGGGAGAACGATTACAGACTTCCCGCCGGGCGCGATCTTGCCGCCGACGTGAGCGTTTTACCCATCTTGCGTCCGTCCATGCTTTCCAGACGCATCTGGAACGGTGGGAACGGCATATCAATACCGTGCTCGCGGAAGCCCGCCAGAATCAGCTGGTGGATCTCATGGCGCAGCGGCATGCGGTGTCCCATTTCGGCGGCGTAGATACGCAGTTCGAAAATCTGGATCCCCTGCTGTAAATCAACCAGGAATACTTCCGGCGCAGGGTTATCGAGCACCAGCGTACAGCGTTCAGCGGCGGTGTAGAGGATCTGCGTGACCTCTTCACTGTTGGCATCCGACGGCGCCGGTACCGTCAGCACCACGCGCGTAACGGAGTCCGACAGGGACCAGTTGATAAACTGCTCGGTAATAAATGCCTTGTTCGGCACGATGATCTCTTTACGGTCCCAGTCGCTGATCGTGGTGGCGCGGGTGTTGATCTTCGTTACGCTCCCGGTCAGATCGCGGATCGTCACCGTATCGCCAATGCGAATCGGCTTTTCAAACAGGATGATCAGGCCGGATACAAAGTTAGCGAAAATCTCCTGCATGCCAAAGCCAAGGCCAAACGTCAGCGCGGCCACCAGCCACTGCAGTTTAGACCACTCAATACCAATCATTGAGAACCCGACCATTCCGCCAAACAGCAGTATCAGGTATTTCGTAATGGTCGTAATGGCGTATCCCGTGCCGGGGGTTAAATCCAGATGCTGCAGCAGTGCCAGCTCCAGCAGTGCCGGGAAGTTACGCACCAGCTGGGTGGTGATGATCAGCACCAGAATGGCAATCAGCACCGCGCCTAAGGTGATCGGCTCCAGGCTTTCAACGCCCTGCACCGTGGACGTCACGTCCCACAGAGAGATGTTCTCCAGGAAGCCAAACGCGGAGTGAATTTCCGACCACAGGAAGATCACCGACAGAAGGGCAATCAGCATCAGGAGGGAGCGCACCAGGCGCAGAGACTGGGTACTGATGGCATCCAGATCCAGTTCGACCTCGTCCGCATCCATCGTGCCTTCCGTGCTGTTGACATGGGTTGGCTCTTCCTCGCCACGGGCACGCTGAGCGAGGATCTCTGCCCGGCGATGCTTGGCGCGGTCAAAGGCCAGACGGCGGCGCTGGATCAGCATCCCGCGACGGATCACGTGATACACCACCAGCAGCAGGAACCAGATCGCCACCGACGTTTCCAGTCGCGCCAGCAGCGCCTGCGAGGTTGCCAGATAACCTACCGCCGCTGCCAGCATCGCAATCAGAGGAGCGCTCAGCAGCAGGTTCCAGAGCAGCCGGTTGAACATGTTGTCGCCGCTGCCGGATTTATCCAGATAGAGCGGTATCCCCGCGCGTTTCAGGCTGAGCGTGACGATGGCCAGCGCGCCGCAGATCAGCATAAAGCAGAGGCGGCCCAGCGAGCCTGAGAATTCCCGGTCGTTGAGATTATCAAACATGATCAGCGCCATTATCAGCGGCACAATCAACCCGATGCTCATCAGGTAATAGCGCATGGCGCGCGCCACGCGGTTACGAGGCCAGCCAAAGTGGGCGATGAACAGGCCGTTAGGCCGCGCGAACGTCGCGCAAATCATCACCACCCACAGCAACGGTACCGTGGCGGTGACGCCATCGCCAATGGCGACCGCGAGCGGATAGGGCCAGGCTTCCCGCAGGCCATAGCCAAGCGTCATCCACAGCACCGGTAGCGGAGAGGCGACGAGAATCGACCAGAACACGGTGCGCAGCGTCAGCCAGAAGTGATCCTGAGTGACTTTCCCCACCCGCGCGCTGGAACGCTCCAGGAAGCGGGTGAAATGTCTGCGCGAATAAATGCTGAAGCCTACCAGAACCAACGCGCCCAGCAGCGGGAAAATCGTCTCTTTACTGGTCAGCATCATCACGCTGGCCTGTCCGAGCTGGCTAAAGGTGTCGAGCGAAATCAGGCGGCGCAGATCCTGAACGATCTCAATTGGCCACGAGAAGGTCATTGGACGTACGTCGGATGTCCAGAAGAGATAACGGTGCGTAGCCTCGTTCACCTCTTTCAGCGCGTCTTCCAGCTGGCTGTTAGAGACCTTGAGCTTAGTCAGTTCCAGAATCAGCGTATCCCCGCCCTGCAGCAGGGAGTTCAGCAGTTCGCGCTGGGTGCGCAGCTGGGCTTCCAGAATACGGTTTTGCTCGCTGGTCAGAGGTTGTCCGTCAGCCTGACGGATCTGGCGTATTTGCGGCTGCTTATTGAGAAGATCTTCAAAGTGCAGTCGCTGCACGCGCAGCTGGGCCATCTCGGTATCCAGCTGCTGCGGTTTCGGCATTTCCGGCAGGCGCGCGACCTGGGCGCGTAACGCTTCGCCCAGCAGGTTTGATGACCCGAGCCACTGGGACTGCTCGCGCAGGGTGTTGAGCGCCTGGCGCACCTGCAGGGTTTGATTCGTCGCCTGACGCTGCTGGGAGGCAACCAGATCCATACGCTGCGCCTGCTGATTCAGGGCGGCAGAAAGCTCACGGTTGACCTTAAACTGATCGACGATACCTTCCGGCAGATTTGCGCTGTTTTCCGCCAGCAGCTCGGTGCTTTCAAGCGCTCGCTCGGCTTCGCGCTGGCGCTGGCTGTTAAGCAAATTACGCAGGGCCTGAAGGTACGCATCCAGCTGCTCGCTCTGCTTCTGAGCGAGTTCAGAGCGCATCCGCGCCAGCTCCTGGCGGTTGTTGGCGGAAAGCTGCGCCAGCTCCAGCTCATCCACAAGGGCCTTCAGACGGGCAGATTCCGCCTGCAGACCTAGATTTTGCGCCTGAGCCTGCGGCGTGTTGCCGCTTTGCGTACCCACGCGGCGCTCAACGTCGTTAAGCTGGCGGCGGGCGTCGGTTTGCTGCTGCGGAAGCTGGCTGAGGGAGTCGGCAATTTCACGCGCTCGCTCCTGCTCCTGCTGAGCCAGGCGGCTCTTTTCCAGAAGTTGGCTGCTGACCTGCAGGATTTCCTGATTCAGGGCGTCGGTGGTCATGCCTTCCGGCACTTCGCGCGGCTCATCGCGCAGATTAGCGAGTTGCGCGCGCAGCGTTTGCGAGAGTTTAGGGAAGTTGTCGATAACCTGCTGATACTGCTGAGCGCGCTCAAGCGAGCCTTTCCGCTCTTCAAGCGCGTTCAGTGCGGACTGGAGTGACTCAACGGTCTCTGGCTGAGCGGGTTTAGCCGCTTTCGCCTGCTCCAGCTCCTGGGTTATCTGTTTGGCGTCGGGGGCTGTCGCTGCGTACGCCCCCATGCTGAGGCACCAGGCCATCAGTAGAACGATAATCGGGCGCACGTCAGCGATCCTTCTTTTGTTAGCCTTCGTCTTTTTTGTCGTCAACCAGCGGGCTGGCGTCGTGCTCGGCGTCGATCTCTTCTTGTGGCAGCGGAGCAGGTTCTGCATCCGGCGTCACGAAGGTTTCGGTAGAGACCGCCAGCGGCTGACCCAGTTTGGTGACCGACAGGCTTTCGAGCTGCTCAGCCAGCTTCACTTTGCCCGGCGCAAACAGGTTGATGACGGTAGAGCCCAGCTTGAAGCGACCCATCTCCTGGCCTTTCAGCAGGGCGACAGAACCTTCTTCTTCACCGGCAGGCCACGTCCAGCGCTTGATCACGCCTTCACGCGGCGGGGTAATGGTGCCAGCCCAGACGGTTTCGATGCTGCCGACAATGGTCGCGCCCACCAGAATCTGCGCCATAGGGCCGAACTCAGTATCGAACAGGCAGATGACGCGTTCGTTACGGGCAAACAGGTTCGGTACGTTTTGCGCGGTCAGGTGGTTCACGGAGAACAGATCGCCCGGCACGTAGATCATCTCACGCAGGATACCGTTACACGGCATGTGTACGCGGTGGTAGTCGCGCGGTGACAGATAGGTGGTGGCAAAGGTGCCGTTGCGGAACAGGTCCGCCATCAGGTAATTGCCCGCCAGCAGCGCTTCCAGGCTGTAGTTGTGGCCCTTCGCCTGCAGAATTTTGTCGTCTTCGATGTTACCCAACTGGCTGATCACGCCGTCTGCTGGCATCACCAGGACGTTAGGGTCGGTGTTTAGCGGGCGCACTTCGTCGCGCAGCGGGCGCACGAAAAACTCGTTGAACGTGCGGTAGCTGGCGGTGTCCGGCTTCTGCGCTTCTTTCATGTCGACCTTGTAATACTTAACGAAAAGGTCGATGACCAGTTTGGTCAGCCAGCCCGCGCGTTTGCTTGCGCCCCAGCCCGCCAGGCGAGTGAGCCACAGTTTTGGCAGAATGTATTGAAGCGAAAGTTTAAATGCGTTTAACAAGGTAGCCTCCAGGCCATTGTTTTGTCGTTCCTGATCCGGCAGTAAGCCGCCGGAACCTGAAAAAAGGGGACGATTTTAGCGATGCTTAGCTTAGTTGTCAGTTATCAGAATCAGAAAAGTTTTTACGCGTTTTTACCTGATCCATGCTCTCAAGAATGCGGTGGTAATTCTCGAAGCGGGTCTCCGCGATTTCACCTTTCTCAACCGCTTCGCGGATAGCGCAGCCTGGATCGTTATCGTGTTTGCAGTCGCGGTATTTGCAAGCGCCTAAATAATCATGGAATTCGACAAATCCATTAAAGATTTGTTCCGGCTCAAGATGCCATAAACCGAATTCACGCACGCCCGGTGAGTCGATCACATCGCCGCCGTGAGGGAAATGATAGAGACGTGAGGCGGTGGTGGTGTGCTGGCCCAGACCCGAGACGTCAGACACATCGTTAGTGAGAATCTCCTGCTGGAGGCCGAGAAGGTTGTTTAGCAGGCTCGATTTCCCCACGCCGGACTGACCCGCAAAGATGCTGATGCGATCGGTAAGCGCCTCTTCCAGCGGTTTCAGTCCGTCTTTGGTGTAGCTGGAGACCATCAGGACGCGGTAGCCAATCTTGCGGTAGATATCCATCTGCTCATTAACGAAAGCCATGCCTTCGTCATCCAGCAGATCGATTTTGTTCAGCACGATAATCGGTTCAACCTGCAGCGTTTCACAGGCGACAAGGTATCGGTCGATAATATTGAGCGAAAGTTCGGGCAAAATCGCCGATACGATGACAATCTGGTTAATGTTGGCGGCAATCGGCTTCACCCCGTCGTAAAAATCGGGACGGGTTAACACGGACGTACGCTCATGGACCGCTTCAACGATACCTTTTACCGTAACGCCCTCTGCCGCCTCTTTACCCGGTCGCCAGACGACGCGGTCGCCGGTCACCAGAGAACGAATGGTCCGGCGAATGTTACAGCGGTGGATTTCGCCATCGGCGGATTCCACGTCGGCGTGCATACCGAAACGGCTGATAACTACGCCTTCCGTTGGTTCGCCAAACAGGTTGTCGTCGTAATCGACCTTCTCCGAAGTGGTTTTAAGACGGCGCTGATGATTGGCATTCACGCGGCGCTGCTGCCCTTTGGAGAGTTTATTTTTACTCAATCGCACTGGCTCCTGGTCGCCCGTAAGGGGCAAAACCTCTATGATACACTCTAATTAATACTAGTTAACCTGCTACTGCCGGTTATGCGAGAAGGGTGGAAAATAACATGAGCGCGGATGAAAACAACCTGATTTGGATCGATCTCGAAATGACCGGGCTGGATCCCGAGCGCGATCGCATTATTGAGATTGCAACTCTGGTGACCGATGCCAACCTGAATATCCTTGCCGAAGGGCCAACGATTGCGGTGCATCAGTCCGACGACCAGCTTGCGCTGATGGATGAGTGGAACGTGCGTACCCACACCGGCAGCGGTCTTGTCGAGCGCGTGAAGGCGAGCACGCTGGGCGATCGCGAGGCGGAACTGGCGACGCTCGAATTTCTGAAGCAGTGGGTACCAGCGGGTAAATCGCCGATCTGCGGGAACAGCATCGGTCAGGATCGCCGTTTCCTCTTCAAGTACATGCCGGAGCTGGAGTCTTACTTCCATTACCGCTATCTGGACGTGAGCACCCTGAAAGAGCTGGCGCGGCGCTGGAAACCTGAAATTCTGGACGGCTTTAAAAAACAGGGTACGCACCAGGCGATGGACGATATCCGCGAGTCCGTGGCGGAACTCGCGTACTACCGCGAAAACTTTATTAAGCTGTGATTTTGAGATCCGGCACCTTGCGTGGCCGGGTTTTTGTCGTTAAATTGTTCAGCTTGCCGATTAAATAAGCACTTGAACTGAATTTCGAAAAAATCACTTTAAGGGGGGTTGCAGCTAAAAGGATTTCTCGTATAATGCGCCTCCCGTAACGACAGAGAATTACACGTTACGACAGCAACAAAAGCAGTACAGATTTGCGGGAATAGCTCAGTTGG
>NZ_JADBQN010000018.1:1691-109267 GCF_014895915.1 Enterobacter cloacae complex sp. P13B | reverse complement strand
GTCTCGTTTCCCGCTCCAAATTCTTCTTCATCTCTAAAATATCCACAGCGAAAAGACGCGCTGGGGACGTTTTCTATTGCACCTGAAATACTCTTGTAAACAGAGTTATCCACAGAATTCGCGCTTTACCCAAACCGTGCAGAAAGTTAGCAGGGTGAATAATATCTTCCCAAGTCACTGTATTAATTGGATAAAATTTCATTTCAAAATGTTATTGAGATCACTTGACCTCTTCTCAAGTCCAGATGGTGCTTGAGTTTTTATTTTTATTCACAGGCTGTGAATATATCACGCATCCCGCGTAAGCCCTTTTTCAATCACCCTAACCAGCCGCTGTTTCTTAGGAAGCTGCACCTCGACCACGCAGGCATTTCGCTTCTCGATTTGCTGCGCAATCGCCCATTCTATGTGTTCATCAAGAAGTGGGTGCTCACCTCTACGGCTTTCGAGCGCCTGAATATTCGCTTCATCCCACGGGGCATTGCCCAGCGCGACGGCCACGTTTCGCAGCCAGCGCAGGTGGCCAATACGCCGAATAGCGGAACCTTCCGTCACCTTCAGGAACCAGGCTTCGGTCCAGGCGAACAGCTCAATAAGCTGTGGCGCATGCAGCGCTTTACGGGGGCTGAAGTCCTCTTCGTCCGTCAGCTGTGAATAGCGGTTCCACGGGCAAATCAGCTGGCAGTCGTCGCAGCCGTAGATCCGGTTGCCGATAAGCGGTCGGAATTCTTCCGGGATCGCCCCTTCGAGTTCGATGGTGAGATATGAAATACAGCGGCGGGCATCAACGGTGTAAGGCTCAACGATGGCGCCCGTCGGGCAGATGGTCATGCAGGCCACGCAGCGGCCACAGCCTTCCTCCACCGGGCCATCTACCGGCAGGGGTAAATCTATCAGCAGCTCACCGAGGAAGAAGAACGATCCGGCGTCGCGGCTCAGGATAAGTGAGTGCTTACCTGTCCAGCCAAGTCCGGCTTTTTCGGCGATCGGGCGCTCAAGAACAGGCGCGGAATCGACAAAGGGTCTAAAATTCAGCGAATCACAGTGCTGCTGAATGGTTTCCCCGAGTTTTTTTAAGCGGTTACGCAGAAGCTTATGGTAATCACGTCCCAGAGCGTACCGGCTGACGTAACCCAGGGAGGGATTTTTTAGCGTGCGCGCAAAGGCCGCGTTGGCAGGCAGGTAGTTCATGCGCACGCTGATGACGCGTAGTGTACCCGGTAAAAGTTCATGTGGACGGGCGCGCATCATGCCGTGACGCGCCATCCACTCCATTTCGCCGTGGTATTGTTTGTCCAGCCAGGCCTGCAGTTTTGGCTCGCTGGCAGAGAGGTCGGTATCGGTAATGCCTACCTTCTGGAAGCCAAGCTCAGCACCCCACTGTTTTATTTTTTGCGCTAATTCATTGAGATCGAGGGGCTGTGACATGACGGACCATACGGTGAAGAAAAACCCCGCAAGTATACCACATTCCATCTGGCATGCGGACGACCTCCGGCGCGCCGAAAAAGAGGCCGCAGACAGTCTCGGCATTACCCTTTATGAACTGATGCAGCGCGCGGGAGAGGCGGCGTTTAACGTTGCCCGCAGCGCGTACCCGCAGTCCACTCACTGGCTGATTTTGTGCGGGCACGGCAATAACGGCGGCGACGGCTACGTCGTTGCGCGTCTTGCCGTTGCAGCCGGTCTCCGCGTTACCCTGCTGGCGCTGGAGAGTGATAAGCCCCTGCCGGAAGAGGCCTGCGCGGCGCGGGAGGCATGGCTGAACGCAGGCGGCGTGATTCATGCTCCTGATATCGTCTGGCCGGAAGATGTTGATCTGATTGTTGATGGTCTGCTGGGGACCGGGCTACGCAGCGCGCCTCGCGAAAACATTGCCGCGCTTATTGAACACGCTAACGGGTACTCTGCACCGGTAATCGCGTTGGATATTCCGTCGGGCCTGATCGCGCAGACCGGCGCGACGCCTGGCGCCGTTATTCAGGCTGCGCACACCGTGACCTTTATCGCTCTGAAGCCGGGCCTGTTAACCGGAAAAGCGCGGGATGTGGTCGGCGTATTGCACCATAACGCGCTGGGGCTGGAGAGCTGGCTCGTTGGACAGGAAACGCTCCTGTCGCGCTTTGATTCCTCGCAGCTAAAAGAGTGGCTTCCGCCGCGCCGCCCAACGTCTCACAAGGGCGACAACGGCAGACTGGTGATTATTGGTGGCGATCGCGGTACGGCAGGAGCGGTTCGCATGACCGGTGAGGCGGCACTTCGCAGCGGTGCCGGGTTAGTGCGAGTACTCACTCGCATTGAAAATATTGCGCCAATCATCACAGCCCGACCGGAACTGATGGTCCATGAGCTTACGCCCCAGACGCTGGAAGAAAGCCTCGAATGGGCGGATGTGGTGGTTATTGGTCCCGGGCTTGGGCAACAGACATGGGGTAAACAGGCCCTGCAAAAGGTCGAGAATTTTCGTAAACCGATGCTGTGGGATGCCGACGCGCTTAACCTTCTGGCAATAAATCCGGATAAGCGTCACAATCGCATTCTGACGCCACACCCCGGCGAAGCCGCGCGCCTGCTTAACTGCAGCGTGGCAGAAATTGAAAGCGATCGCTTACTTTCTGCTCAGCGTCTGGTAAAACGTTACGGAGGTGTTGCCGTTTTGAAAGGGGCAGGAACCGTTGTCGCCAGTGACGAGACGCAGGGCATTATTGATGCCGGAAATGCGGGCATGGCGAGCGGCGGTATGGGCGATGTGCTTTCAGGCATCATCGGCGCATTGCTTGGACAGAAACTTCCCCTTTATGATGCAGCCTGTGCGGGCTGCGTGGCCCACGGCGCGGCAGCTGACAGGCTTGCTGCGCGGGAGGGGACACGCGGTATGCTGGCCACCGATCTCTTTTGCACGCTGCGGCGTGTTGTTAACCCGGATGTGATTGACGTAGAAAATGACTAATCGAGCGATTCCTTTACCTGATGAACAAGCCACTTTAGATCTCGGCAAGCGCGTGGCGCAGGCCTGTCAGGGGGCAACCGTCATTTATCTGTATGGCGATTTAGGTGCGGGTAAAACCACCTTCAGCCGGGGTTTTTTGCAGGCGTTAGGGCATAACGGGAACGTGAAAAGCCCTACCTACACGCTGGTCGAGCCGTACACCCTCGACAATCTTATGGTGTACCACTTTGATTTATACCGCCTTGCGGATCCTGAGGAGCTGGAATTTATGGGGATCCGTGATTATTTTGCCAACGACGCCATCTGCCTGGTGGAGTGGCCGCAACAAGGTGCGGGTGTGCTGCCTGACCCGGATGTCGAAATTCACTTAGATTACCAGGCTCAAGGGCGTGAGGCTCGCATCAGTGCGGTTTCCTCATCAGGGTGTTCCTTACTGGCGCGTCTCGCCGGTTAAGAGTAGGGATGACGGGATGATTAGTCGCGTTAAAGGTTGGGTGTTGGCTGCGACGGTGCTGCTGTGCGCGCAGGCCGGGGCGGCAAGCCTTTCGGATATTCAGGTGTCAAACGGCGAAAGCCAGGCGCGGATTACGTTCAGCTTTATGGGCGACCCTGAATACGCGTTTTCACAGCCAGACAGCCACAGCGTGGCGCTGGATATCAAACAGACAGGCGTGATCCAGGGGCTACCGCTGCGGTTCAGCGGTAACAACCTGGTGAAAAGTATCCGCTCGGGTACCCCTCAGGACAGCCAGTCACTGCGCCTGGTGGTCGATCTGACCGAAAAGGGCAAAACGAAGGCGGTGAAGCAGCAAAACGGGGCGAACTATACGGTGGTCTTCACCATCAATGCCGATGTTCCGCCGCCTCCGCCGCCACCGGTTGTCGCGAAACGCGTGGAAGAGCCGGTGTATACGCCTCGCCCATCGGAACCTGCGCGTAATCCGTTTAAATCGCAGAACGATCGCATCACCGCGGCAACCAGCAGTAACACGGTAACGCGTCCGGCGGTCAGCGCACGGCGTACGGTCAGCGGTGACAAAGTGATTATCGCCATTGATGCCGGGCACGGTGGACAGGATCCTGGAGCGATTGGCCCGGGCGGCACGCGAGAGAAAAATGTCACTATTGCGGTGGCCCGCAAGCTGCGGACGCTGTTAAACGATGATCCGATGTTTAAAGGCGTACTAACCCGCGACGGCGACTATTTTATCTCTGTGATGGGCCGCTCAGACGTGGCGCGCAAACAAAACGCCAATTTCCTGGTCTCCATTCACGCGGATGCCGCACCGAACCGTAACGCGACGGGCGCCTCGGTATGGGTCCTGTCGAACCGCCGGGCAAACAGCGAAATGGCCAACTGGCTGGAAGAGCATGAGAAACAGTCTGAACTGTTAGGCGGCGCGGGTGATGTGCTGGCAAACAGCCAGTCTGACCCATACCTCAGCCAGGCGGTGCTGGATTTACAATTCGGTCATTCTCAGCGCGTCGGGTATGATGTCGCCACTAACGTATTGAACCAGTTGCAGGGCATCGGGGCATTGCATAAGCGCCGCCCTGAACATGCGAGCCTGGGCGTTCTGCGCTCGCCGGATATTCCGTCAATTCTGGTAGAGACGGGCTTTATCAGCAATAACAGTGAAGAGCGCCTGCTGGGCAGCGACAGCTATCAGCAGCAAATTGCCGAAGCGATTTATAACGGTTTACGTAAATATTTTGAGGCGCATCCTCTGCAGTCCGCGCCGCAGGGCGGAGCAGCCCAGACGGCCAGCGCCGCGCAGCCGGGTGGGTTGACCGCCACAAATTAAGGAGATTTCATGCCGATTCAGGTTCTGCCGCCGCAGCTCGCGAACCAAATCGCCGCCGGTGAGGTGGTGGAACGCCCTGCGTCGGTGGTGAAGGAGCTGGTTGAAAATAGCCTCGATGCGGGCGCCACCCGCATTGATATTGATATCGAACGCGGCGGCGCAAAGCTTATCCGCATTCGCGACAACGGCTGCGGCATCAAAAAAGAGGAGCTGGCGCTGGCGCTGGCGCGTCATGCCACCAGTAAAATTGCCTCTCTGGATGACCTGGAAGCGATTATCAGCCTCGGTTTTCGCGGCGAAGCGCTGGCCAGTATCAGCTCGGTTTCTCGTTTAACGCTGACCTCCCGCACCGCTGAACAGCAGGAAGCCTGGCAGGCCTACGCTGAAGGGCGGGATATGGACGTCACGGTCAAACCCGCGGCGCACCCTGTCGGTACTACGCTGGAAGTTCTGGACCTGTTCTACAATACTCCCGCCCGCCGCAAGTTTATGCGTACCGAAAAAACCGAGTTCGGTCATATCGACGAGATCATCCGCCGAATTGCGCTCGCCCGTTTCGACGTCACCATCAACCTCAGCCATAACGGCAAGGTGATGCGCCAGTACCGCGCGGTGGCTGAAGGTGGTCAGAAAGAGCGACGGTTAGGCGCTATCTGCGGGACGCCGTTCCTGGAGCAGGCGTTGGCTATCGAGTGGCAGCACGGCGATCTGGCTTTACGCGGCTGGGTGGCCGATCCGAACGCCAGTAGCGCGGCGTATTCTGAAATTCAGTATTGCTACGTGAACGGCCGCATGATGCGCGACCGCCTCATTAACCACGCCATTCGCCAGGCCTGCGAAGACAAGCTGGGGGCCGATCAGCAACCGGCCTTTGTGCTTTATCTGGAGATCGACCCGCATCAGGTGGATGTCAACGTCCATCCTGCCAAGCATGAAGTGCGTTTCCATCAGTCGCGTCTGGTGCATGATTTTATCTACCAGGGCGTGCTGAGCGTGCTGCAACAGCAGCTTGAACCCACGCTGCCGCTGGAAAAAGAAGACTCCGCACCGCGCCCCATTCCGGAAAACCGTGTTGCTGCGGGCCGCAACCATTTTGCGGAGCCTGCCGTCGCGCGTGAACCAGACGCCCCGCGTTTCTCCTCTGCAGGAGCCGCGCCGCGTCCGACGGGCGTGAACTACCCGAACGCTCAGCCCGGCTATCAGAAGCAGCAGGGGGCGCTGTACCGTAAGCTGCTGGAAACGCCCGCAGTCGAGCGCAAAGAGCACGTTTCGGTGGCGACACCTTCCCTTGAAGGCCATAGCCAGAGTTTTGGCCGGGTACTGACGATTATCGCACCGGATATGGCCCTGCTTGAGCGCGACGGCAAACTGCTGCTTCTGGCGCTGCCGGTTGCCGAACGCTGGCTCAAGCAGGCGCAACTGACGCCGGGGGAACATGCGGCCTGTGCGCAGCCGTTATTGATCCCGGTTCGCCTGAAAATATCCGCTGAAGAAACAAGGGTATTGCAGCGTGCAGAGGCCCAGCTGGCGCAAATGGGCATTGAAATTGTGCTCGAACCACAACATGTGACAATTCGCGCAGTGCCTTTACCCTTACGCCAACAAAATTTACAAAACTTGATTCCTGAACTGATAGGCTACCTGGCGCAGCAAACATCGTTGGAGGCTGCCAACACCGCGCAGTGGATCGCCCGCCATCTGGCCAGCGAACATTCACCGTGGAGTATGGCGCAGGCGATTACCGTGCTGGCGGAGGTGGAACGCCTCTGCCCACAGCTGGTGAAAGCGCCGCCGGGTGGGTTATTACAACCTGTTGATTTAAAAACGGCGATGACCGCCCTGAAACATGACTGACGTAAGCAAGGCGAGCCTGCCAAAGGCAATTTTTTTAATGGGCCCAACGGCCTCTGGCAAAACAGCGTTAGCCATTGAGTTACGTAAAGTTTTGCCTGTAGAGTTGATTAGCGTTGATTCCGCCCTCATCTATCGAGGGATGGACATCGGCACGGCGAAGCCCGGCGCAGACGAACTGCGTGCGGCACCGCACCGTTTGCTGGATATTCTCGACCCGGCAGAGGCTTACTCCGCAGCGGATTTCCGCCGGGACGCCCTGGCTGAGATGGCCGAGATAACGGCGGCGGGGCGTATACCGCTGTTGGTTGGCGGAACCATGCTCTACTTCAAGGCGCTGCTCGAAGGTTTGTCACCCTTACCTTCTGCAGATCCTGAAATCAGAGCAAAGATTGAGCAGCAGGCGGCAGAGCAGGGGTGGGACGCATTGCATAAGCAACTGGCAGAGATTGACCCGGTTGCGGCGGCGCGAATCCATCCAAACGATCCGCAAAGGCTTTCCCGGGCACTGGAAGTTTTTTTCATTTCGGGTAAAACTTTAACGGAACTGACGCAAACGTCAGGAGACGCTCTGCCCTATCAGGTGCATCAGTTCGCCATCGCCCCGGCGAGCCGTGAACTGCTCCATCAACGAATTGAGCAGCGTTTTCATCAGATGTTGGCTTCAGATTTTGAAGCAGAAGTGCGGGCGCTATTTGCCCGTGGAGATTTGCATACGGATATGCCTTCCGTTCGTTGTGTGGGATACCGCCAGATGTGGTCGTATCTTGAAGGTGAGATTTCATACGATGAAATGGTTTATCGAGGTGTTTGCGCCACGAGACAGTTAGCGAAGCGCCAGATCACCTGGTTGCGCGGTTGGGAGGGGGTTCACTGGTTAGACAGTGAAAAACCGCAACAGGCGTTAAACGATGTGATTGAGGTTGTTGGTGATATCGCCCACTGAATGTGTACAATTGAGACGTATCGTGCGCAATTTTTCAGAATCGCAAGGTTCTAAGTACAAAACAAGCATATAAGGAAAAGATAGAATGGCTAAGGGGCAATCTTTACAAGATCCGTTCCTGAACGCATTGCGTCGGGAACGTGTTCCAGTTTCTATTTATTTGGTGAATGGTATTAAGCTGCAAGGTCAGATTGAGTCTTTCGATCAGTTCGTGATCCTGTTGAAAAACACGGTCAGCCAGATGGTCTACAAGCACGCTATCTCTACTGTTGTTCCGTCCCGTCCGGTCTCTCATCACAGCAATAACGCTGGCGGCGGCACAGGCAGTAACTACCATCATGGCAGCAACGCGCAGGGTTCTTCTGCTCCTGCGCAGGACAGCGACGAGACCGAATAAGGTTTTAGCTGTTATCCACACGGGGAGCCAGGGATCCTGCGTTCCCCGCTGATCTTTTTAGAGAGGTTTACGCTTGTTTGACCGTTATGATGCCGGTGAGCAGGCGGTGCTGGTACACATCTATTTTTCGCAAGACAAAGATATGGAAGACCTCCAGGAGTTTGAATCTCTGGTCTCTTCCGCCGGTGTCGAAGCAATGCAGGTGATTACCGGTAGCCGTAAAGCGCCGCACCCAAAGTATTTTGTTGGTGAAGGTAAAGCAGTAGAAATTGCGGATGCCGTAAAAGCAACCGGCGCGTCAGTCGTGTTGTTTGATCATGCGCTGTCTCCAGCCCAGGAGCGCAACCTGGAAGCTCTCTGCGAGTGCCGTGTTATCGATCGCACGGGATTGATTTTAGACATTTTTGCTCAGCGTGCCCGTACCCACGAGGGGAAACTGCAGGTTGAGCTGGCGCAGTTGCGCCATCTGGCGACGCGTCTGGTGCGTGGCTGGACCCACCTTGAAAGACAAAAAGGCGGGATTGGTTTGCGCGGTCCGGGTGAAACCCAGCTCGAAACCGACCGCCGTTTGCTGCGTGGCCGTATTACCCAGATCCTCTCACGTCTTGAACGTGTCGAGAAACAGCGTGAACAGGGGCGTCGGGCGCGAACCAAAGCCGACATCCCCACGGTGTCGCTGGTGGGCTATACCAACGCCGGTAAATCCACCCTGTTTAACCAGATAACCGAGGCCCAGGTGTATGCTGCAGACCAGCTGTTTGCGACCCTGGACCCGACGCTGCGCCGCATTGACGTTGCAGACGTGGGTGAAACAGTGCTGGCGGATACCGTAGGGTTTATCCGCCATCTGCCGCACGATCTGGTGGCGGCGTTTAAGGCGACGTTGCAGGAGACGCGTCAGGCGACTCTGCTGCTGCACGTGATTGATGCGGCTGACGTACGCGTGCAGGAGAACATCGACGCGGTGAACGTGGTGCTGGAAGAAATTGACGCCCACGAAATTCCCACCCTGATGGTGATGAATAAGATCGATATGCTGGAGGATTTCGAACCGCGTATCGACCGTGATGAAGAGAACAAACCGATTCGGGTCTGGCTTTCTGCTCAGGCCGGAATCGGTGTGCCACTGCTTTTCCAGGCTTTGACAGAACGTCTTTCCGGTGAGGTAGCTCAGCACACGCTGCGACTGCCGCCACAGGAAGGCAGGCTGCGCAGCCGGTTTTATCAGCTTCAGGCGATAGAAAAAGAGTGGATGGAGGATGACGGCAGCGTGGGGATGCAGGTGCGTATGCCGATCGTTGACTGGCGTCGCCTCTGTAAACAAGAACCTGCGCTGGCGGACTATATCGTCTGATCAGAAAGGGGAAGCCTGAAAAATTCGCCCTTGCATAACAAATATGGAGCATATACATGGCGTGGAATCAGCCCGGTAATAACGGACAAGACCGCGACCCGTGGGGAAGCAGCAATAATCAAGGCGGCAACTCTGGGGGAAATGGCAACAAAGGTGGTCGCGAGCAGGGGCCGCCGGATCTGGATGATATCTTCCGCAAGCTGAGCAAAAAGCTTGGTGGCCTTGGCGGAGGAAAAGGTTCTGGCTCGGGTGGCAGTTCCAGCCAGGGACCGCGCCCGCAATTAGGTGGCCGCCTGGTGGGCATCGTTGCTGCCGGGCTGGTGATCGTCTGGGCAGCCAGCGGGTTCTACACCATTAAAGAAGCAGAACGCGGCGTGGTCACCCGTTTCGGTAAGTTCAGCCATCTGGTTGAGCCGGGCCTGAACTGGAAGCCGACCTTCATTGACGATGTGACTGCGGTAAACGTGGAGTCCGTCCGTGAACTGGCCGCCTCCGGCGTGATGCTGACGTCTGACGAAAACGTGGTGCGCGTTGAGATGAACGTGCAGTACCGCGTGACCGATCCTGAGCGTTATCTGTTTAGCGTGACCAGCGCCGATGACAGCCTGCGTCAGGCGACCGACAGCGCCCTGCGTGGTGTGATCGGCAAATACACCATGGACCGCATCCTGACCGAAGGTCGTACCGTTATTCGTAGCGATACCCAGCGCGAGCTGGAAGAGACGATTCGTCCGTACAACATGGGTATCACCCTGCTGGACGTCAACTTCCAGGCTGCACGTCCGCCGGAAGAGGTGAAGGCCGCGTTTGACGATGCGATTGCTGCCCGTGAAAACGAACAGCAGTACATCCGCGAAGCAGAAGCGTACACCAACGAAGTTCAGCCGCGTGCTAACGGCCAGGCGCAGCGTATTCTGGAAGAGGCGCGAGCGTATAAGACCCAGACCATCCTGGAAGCTCAGGGTGAAGTGGCTCGCTTCGCGCGCATCCTGCCGGAATACAAAGCCGCCCCGGAAATTACCCGCGAGCGTCTGTATATCGAGACTATGGAAAAAGTGCTGAGCCACACCCGCAAAGTGCTGGTTAACGACAGCAAAGGCGGAAACCTGATGGTTCTGCCGCTGGATCAGATGCTGAAAGGCGGTTCTGCACCGGCAGCGAAAGACACCAGCGGAGCGAACAACCTGCTGCGTCTGCCGCCAGCCTCATCAGGCAGCTCCAGCGCGAACACAACGCCTTCTTCGAACGATGGTGACATTATGGACCAACGCCGTGCTAACGCGCAGCGTAACGACTACCAGCGTCAGGGGGAATAAGGATGCGTAAGTCAGTTATTGCGATCATCGTCATCGTACTGGTCGTGCTGTATACCTCGATCTTTGTGGTGAAAGAGGGCGAGCGTGGGATCAAGTTTCAGTTCAGCAGCGTCGTGCGTGATGGCGACAAACGTCCGGTGATTTACGAGCCGGGCCTGCACTTCAAGGTGCCGTTCATTCAGTCTGTGAAAACGCTTGATGCGCGTATCCAGACCATGGATAACCAGGCCGACCGTTTCGTGACTAAAGAGAAGAAAGACCTGATCGTTGATTCTTACATCAAATGGCGCATCAGCGATTTTAGCCGCTACTTCCTGGCAACGGGCGGCGGTGACGTGTCTCAGGCAGAAGTGCTGCTGAAACGTAAGTTCTCTGACCGTCTGCGTTCTGAAATTGGTCGTCTTGATGTGAAAGACATCGTGACCGACTCCCGCGGTCGTCTGACCCTGGAAGTGCGCGATGCGCTGAACTCCGGTACAGCGGGCACCGAAGACGAAGTGGCGACGCCAGCAGCGGATGACGCGATTGCTAAAGCGGCCGAACGCGTTCAGGCTGAAACCAACGGTAAAGTGCCGGTGATCAACCCGAACAGTATGGCGGCGCTGGGTATCGAAGTGGTTGACGTGCGTATCAAGCAGATCAACCTCCCAGCGGAAGTGTCCGAGGCGATCTACAACCGTATGCGCGCCGAGCGTGAAGCGGTAGCCCGTCGTCACCGTTCACAGGGTCAGGAAGAGGCTGAAAAACTGCGTGCGGCAGCGGACTATGAAGTGACCAAGACGCTGGCGGAATCAGAGCGTCAGGGCCGTATCCTGCGCGGCGAAGGCGATGCGGAAGCGGCGAAGCTGTTTGCCGATGCATTCAGCCAGGATCCAGACTTCTACGCCTTTATCCGTAGCCTGCGCGCTTATGAGAATAGCTTTAAGAGCAACCAGGACGTGATGGTGCTCAGCCCGGACAGCGATTTCTTCCGTTATATGAAGACGCCGACCAACGCAACGCGATAAACTCAGGCTCGTTTGAGTATTCAAACCACCGCTCCCAACGGAGCGGTGGTTTTCTTTTATAAGGATGAAAAATGAATTCAACGATCTGGCTCGCGCTGGCCCTGGTTCTGGTGCTGGAAGGTCTCGGCCCGATGCTCTATCCGCGCGCATGGCGTCGTATGATCGCGACCATGAGCCAGCTACCGGATAATATTTTGCGTCGTTTCGGCGGCGGTCTTGTGGTTGCCGGTATCGTTATCTACTACATGTTGAGGAAAACGATTGGCTGATCAAAAACTAGCCGCAATTGGCGTATTTTAAGGTCAAAAAGTGCTGTATATCTGAAAAAGCGATGGTAGAATCCATTTTTAAGCAAACGGTGATTTTGAAAAAAATGGGTAACAACGTCGTCGTACTGGGCACCCAATGGGGTGACGAAGGTAAAGGGAAGATTGTCGATCTTCTGACTGAACGGGCTAAATATGTTGTACGCTACCAGGGCGGTCACAACGCAGGCCATACTCTCGTAATCAACGGTGAAAAAACCGTCCTCCATCTTATTCCATCAGGCATTCTTCGCGAAAACGTCACCAGCATCATCGGTAACGGCGTTGTGCTGTCTCCTGCTGCGCTGATGAAAGAGATGAAAGGTCTGGAAGACCGTGGTATCCCTGTTCGTGAGCGTCTGCTGCTCTCCGAAGCCTGCCCGCTGATCCTGGACTATCACGTGGCGCTGGACGTGGCGCGTGAAAAAGCGCGTGGCGCGAAAGCGATCGGCACCACCGGTCGTGGTATCGGCCCGGCTTACGAAGATAAAGTTGCACGTCGCGGTCTGCGCGTCGGTGACCTCTTCGACAAAGCGACCTTCGCTGAAAAACTGAAAGAAGTGATGGAATATCACAACTTCCAGCTGGTGAACTTCTACAAAGCTGACGCTGTTGACTACCAGAAAGTGCTGGATGACGTCATGGCGATTGCAGACATTCTGACCGGTATGGTTGTTGATGTGTCCGATCTGCTGGACCAGGCGCGCAAGCGTGGCGATTTCGTCATGTTCGAAGGTGCGCAGGGTACGCTGCTGGACATCGACCACGGTACCTATCCGTACGTTACTTCTTCTAACACCACCGCGGGTGGCGTGGCGACCGGCTCTGGCCTGGGTCCACGTTATGTGGATTACGTTCTGGGCATCATCAAAGCGTACTCTACTCGCGTAGGTGCGGGTCCATTCCCGACCGAACTGTTTGATGAAACCGGCGAGTTCCTGTGCAAGCAGGGTAACGAGTTTGGTGCGACCACCGGTCGTCGTCGTCGTACCGGCTGGCTGGATGCGGTTGCCGTGCGTCGCGCAGTGCAGATCAACTCCCTGTCTGGCTTCTGCCTGACCAAGCTGGACGTACTGGACGGCCTGAAAGAAGTGAAAATCTGCGTAGGTTACCGTATGCCAGATGGCCGCGAAGTGACCACCACTCCGCTGGCTGCTGACGACTGGGAAGGCATTGAGCCAATCTACGAAACCATGCCGGGCTGGTCTGAGACCACCTTCGGTGTGAAAGAGCGTAGCGGCCTGCCGCAGGCGGCGCTGGATTACATCAAGCGCATTGAAGAACTGACCGAAGTGCCGATCGATATTATTTCTACCGGCCCGGATCGTACTGAAACGATGATCCTGCGCGACCCGTTCGACGCATAATCTTCGTGACTGCTGGCCTGCGGGGAGACCCGTAGGCCGGATAAGCGTAGCGCCAACCGGCGACCGCTCCTGGATCTCCGCTTTTTCGCCCCGTCTGTCAAATAAATTAGCCGCTAACTATCTGGCTGGTTTATCATCATTAATGAATATCTCTGCGGTTTGACCGCGTTTTCCCTTTTTCCTGAGGTTGATGTGCAGTTAACAAGTTTCACCGATTACGGCTTACGCGCGCTGATTTACATGGCGTCGTTACCCGAAGGGAAGATGACCAGTATCTCTGAAGTGACAGAGGTATACGGTGTATCCCGTAATCATATGGTCAAAATAATCAATCAACTTAGCCGTGCCGGATACGTTGCTGCCGTCCGCGGGAAGAATGGAGGGATCCGTCTTGGTAAACCGGCACAGAGTATTCGTATCGGGGATGTGGTACGCGAGCTGGAGCCCTTGTCTCTGGTGAACTGCAGCAGCGCGTTCTGCCACATTACGCCCGCTTGCCGCCTGAAACAGGCGCTTTCAAAGGCCGTGCAAAGTTTTCTCAAGGAACTGGATAACTACACGCTGGCCGATTTGGTTGAAGAGAATCAACCGCTTTATAAATTATTGCTGGTGGAATGAAGAAAATTTCCACCGGAGCTGACAACGGAGGAACCGACATGTCACAAGATCCTTTCCAGGAACGCGAAGCCGAAAAATACGCGAATCCTATCCCCAGCCGCGAGTTCATCATTGAACACTTAACAAAACGCGAAAAACCCGCCAATCGTGAAGAACTTGCCGTTGAATTAAATATTGAAGGTGAAGAGCAAATTGAAGCCCTTCGCCGCCGCCTGCGCGCGATGGAGCGTGACGGGCAACTGGTCTTTACCCGCCGCCAGTGCTACGCGCTGCCGGAACGCCTCGATCTGCTGAAAGGGACCGTCATAGGTCACCGCGATGGCTTTGGCTTCCTGCGCGTGGAAGGCCGTAAGGACGACCTTTACCTCTCATCCGAACAGATGAAAATGTGCATTCACGGCGACCAGATCCTGGCGCAGCCGCTGGGTGCAGACCGTAAAGGCCGCCGCGAAGCACGCGTGGTTCGCGTGCTGGTGCCAAAAACCAGCCAGATTGTGGGCCGCTACTTTACCGATGCGGGCGTAGGCTTCGTGGTGCCGGACGACAGCCGTCTGAGCTTCGATATTCTGATCCCACCTGAAGAGGTGATGGGCGCGCGTATGGGCTTTGTGGTGGTGGTTGAACTCACCCAGCGTCCGACCCGTCGCACCAAAGCGGTCGGTAAAATCGTCGAAGTGCTGGGCGATAACATGGGCACCGGCATGGCCGTCGATATGGCGCTGCGTACCCATGAAATTCCGTACGTCTGGCCGAAAGCGGTCGAAGAGCAGATCGAAAACCTGCGCGAAGAAGTACCGGAAGAGTCCAAAGCGGGCCGTGTGGATCTCCGCAGTCTGCCGCTGGTCACCATTGACGGTGAAGACGCTCGCGACTTCGATGACGCGGTCTACTGCGAGAAAAAACGCGGCGGCGGCTGGCGTCTGTGGGTGGCCATTGCTGACGTAAGCTACTACGTTCGTCCGCACACGCCGCTGGATAACGAAGCGCGCAGCCGTGGTACCTCGGTCTACTTCCCGTCGCAGGTGGTACCGATGCTGCCGGAAGTGCTCTCCAACGGCCTGTGCTCCCTGAACCCGCAGGTTGACCGTCTCTGTATGGTATGTGAGATGACCATCTCCACCAAAGGGCGCTTAACGGGCTACAAATTCTACGAAGCGGTAATGAGCTCGCACGCGCGTCTGACCTATACCAAGGTCTGGCATATGCTGCAGGGCGACCAGGACCTTCGCGAGCAGTACGCGCCGCTGGTTAAACACATTGAAGAGCTGCATAACCTCTACAAAACGCTGGAGCAGGCGCGCGAAGAGCGCGGCGGGATCTCCTTTGAGAGCGAAGAAGCGAAGTTTATCTTCAACGCCGAGCGCCGCATTGAGCGTATCGAACAGACCCAGCGTAACGATGCGCACAAGCTGATCGAAGAGTGTATGATTCTGGCGAATATCTCGGCGGCACGCTTCGTTGAGAAAGCCAAAGAACCTGCGCTGTTCCGTATTCACGATAAGCCGACCACGGAAGCCATTACGTCGTTCCGCTCCGTGCTGGCTGAGCTCGGCCTGGAGCTGCCTGGCGGTAATAAGCCTGAGCCACGCGATTACGCCGAACTGCTGGAATCCATCAGCGATCGTCCTGACGCGGAAATGCTGCAGACGATGCTGCTGCGCTCCATGAAGCAGGCGATTTACGATCCGGAAAACCGGGGGCACTTCGGCCTGGCGCTGCAGTCTTACGCGCACTTTACCTCGCCGATCCGCCGTTATCCGGATCTGTCACTGCACCGCGCGATCAAGTATCTGCTGGCGCACGAGCAGGGCCATAAAGGCAACACGACTGAAACCGGTGGGTATCACTACTCCATGGACGAAGTGCTGCAACTGGGTCAGCACTGTTCCATGACCGAGCGCCGTGCGGATGAAGCGACGCGCGACGTGGCGGACTGGCTGAAGTGTGACTTTATGCTGGATCAGGTGGGCAACGTCTTTAAGGGCGTGATTGCCAGCGTGACCGGCTTTGGTTTCTTCGTGCGTCTGGATGAGCTGTTTATCGACGGTCTGGTGCACGTCTCCAGCCTGGATAATGACTACTACCGCTTCGACCAGGTCGGTCAGCGTCTGATTGGCGAATCAGGCGGCCAGACCTACCGTCTGGGCGATCGCGTGGAAGTGAAGGTCGAAGCCGTGAATATGGACGACCGTAAAATCGACTTCAGCCTGATCTCCAGCGAGCGCGCGCCGCGTAACGTCGGTAAAACCGAGCGTGAAAGGGCGAAAAAAGGCGGAAACGGCAAAGCGAGCGGTAAACGTCGCCAGGCGGGCAAAAAGGTAAACTTCGAGCCGGACAGCGCGTTCCGCGGCGAGAAGAAACAGAAGCCAAAGGCGGCGAAGAAAGAGGCTCGCTCAGCGAAAAAGCCTTCCGCGAAGACGCAGAAAATCGCTGCCGCGACAAAAGCAAAGCGCGCAGCCAAGAAAAAGCAGGCGGAGTAATTCTCCCCTCACCCTGACCCTCTCCCCAACCGGGAGAGGGGAAATATTTATTACGAGAACCATCAATGAGTGAAATGATTTACGGCATCCACGCGGTGCAGGCCCTTCTCGAGCGCGCACCGGAGCGTTTTCAGGAAGTGTTTATTCTGAAAGGTCGTGAAGACAAACGTCTGATGCCGCTGATCCACGCGCTGGAAGCGCAGGGCGTGGTGATCCAGCTGGCGAACCGCCAGTTCCTGGATGAGAAAAGCGAAGGCGCGGTGCACCAGGGGATCATTGCCCGCGTGAAGCCGGGCCGTCAGTATCAGGAAAACGATCTGCCGGATCTGATTGCCGCGCTGGAAAACCCGTTTTTCCTGATTCTGGATGGCGTCACCGATCCACATAACCTCGGCGCGTGCCTGCGCAGCGCGGATGCGGCGGGCGTGCACGCGGTGATCGTACCGAAAGATCGCTCTGCCCAACTGAACGCGACGGCGAAGAAAGTGGCCTGCGGCGCGGCGGAAAACGTTCCGCTGATCCGCGTGACCAACCTGGCGCGCACCATGCGTCTGCTGCAGGAAGAAAATATCTGGATCGTCGGTACCGCGGGCGAAGCGGATCATACTCTGTATCAGAGCAAAATGACCGGCCGTCTGGCGCTGGTGATGGGGGCGGAAGGTGAAGGCATGCGTCGTCTGACGCGCGAGCACTGCGACGAGCTGATCAGCATCCCGATGGCGGGCAGCGTGTCGTCTCTGAACGTTTCCGTTGCAACGGGTATCTGCCTGTTTGAAGCGGTGCGCCAGCGCGGAGAATAAACAGCAAGGCCGTCCAAAGGACGGCCTTTAGTGTTTTCTCCCTCTCCCCGTGGGAGAGGGCCGGGGTGAGGGCGCCAGACGGTGACAACCTCACTCCTCTAACGACCGTAAATGGTCATCCTTCCTGAGCGTCATCAGCGCGAAAATACTCACCACCGCCGTTGCCATCACGTAATAGGCCGGAATGTCCAGGTTGCCCGTCTGCTTAATCAGCCCGGTAATGATTAACCCCGCACAGCCCGAAAAAATCGCGTTCGATAACGAATAGGCCAGCCCCAGTCCCGTATAGCGCACGCGCGTCGGGAACATCTCAGACAGCATCGCCGGCCCCGGCCCTGCCAGCATCCCTACCAGACCGCCCGCAATCAGCACCACAATCGCTTTGACCGCCATCGTGCTGGATTCCGCCTGCAAAATTTTCAGCAGCGGCAGGGCGAGGATCAGCAGGAGCACGGTGGCGATAATCATCACCGTTCGCCGCCCGATCCTGTCGCTCAGCATTCCCGACGGAATGATGGTGAGCGCAAACCCAATGTTAGAAATCACCGCTATCAGCAGCGCCTGATTAAACCCGGTGTGCAGCGCAGACTGCAGATAGGTCGGCATGATCACGAGGTAGGTATACCCCGCCGCGGACCAGACCATCACGCGGCCAATGCCCATCAGGATGGTTTTGAGCGTGGCGGAAGTACTGGCCTGAGCAATGACCGCTTTTTCCTTCTGCTGCACAAAGCTCGGCGTCTCTTCCATGCTCACCCGCAGCCACAGCGCAACCGCGCCCATCGGCAGGGCAAGGAAGAATGGAATGCGCCAGCCCCAGTCGTGCAGGGCTTCAGGCGTGAGGAGGGCAGAGAGCAGCGCGACAATACCTGCGCCCGCTAACAGCCCGAGCGCCACGGTAAAGGACTGCCACGCGCCGTACAGACCGCGCTTGCCGCGCGGGGCGAACTCCGTCATCAGTGAGACCGCACCGCCGTACTCGCCGCCCGCGAACAGGCCCTGCAGGATGCGCAGCAGCGTAACGATCAGCGGCGCAGCAATGCCGATGCTGGCGTAGACGGGAACGATGCCGATGGCCGTGGTGGCGAGCGTCATTAGCGCCAGCACAATAATCAGCGTCGGTTTTCGGCCTATCCTGTCACCAATGCGGCCAAATACCACCGCACCCAGCGGACGGAAGAAGAAGGCAATGGCAAACGAGGCCCAGGTGAGGATCAGACTGGTCAGTCCCGCCTCTCCCTCAAGCTGGAAGAAGTTCTTCGCAATCACGGTCGCCAGAAAACCGTAGACCGCAAACTCATACCACTCGATAAAGTTACCAATGGAGCCTGCAATTAATGCTCGCTTGTGCGCATCCTGTTGCATAACGATCCTCACAAAGACGGGTTAAGAATAAATTATTCAACATAAGAGAAGTAATGAAATAGTTTATTCTTATGTTCTGTGAGCTATTTCACGAATGATATCAGCGGGATCGCCATCGTGTGACCTCACTCCCATGCAGCGTTCATACGGTCTGTCCATACTTACCTTCATTGCCACTGAAGGAGGGAGACAGCATGCACTGGCAGACCCATACCGTTTTTAATCAACCAGCCCCACTCTCTAACAGCAACCTTTTCCTCTCTGACTGCGCCCTGCGCGACGCGGTTGCGCGCGAGGGTGCCGAGTGGGATATGGATCTTCTTGCCAGCATTGGACAACAGTTAGGCACGGCGGAGTCGCTGGAGCTGGGCAGGCTGGCGAACGTGAATCCGCCGGAGCTATTACGCTACGACCCCACGGGAGAGCGGCTGGATGACGTCCGCTTTCATCCGGCATGGCACCTGCTGATGCAGGGGCTCTGCGCTAACCGGGTACATAATCTGGCATGGGAGGAAGAGGCACGAAAAGGTTCTTTCGTCGCCAGGGCCGCGCGCTTCGTGCTCCATGCTCAGGTAGAAGCGGGGACGTTATGCCCGGTGACCATGACCTTCGCCGCCACGCCGCTGTTGCAGCAGTCGCTGCCCAAACCGTTTCATGAATGGTTAACGCCGCTGATGAGCGACCGTTACGATCCCCATCTCGCGCCGGGTGGGCAAAAGCGCGGCCTGCTGATCGGCATGGGAATGACGGAAAAGCAGGGCGGCTCGGACGTGCTCAGCAACACCACCAGAGCGGAAAAATGCAGCGACGGCAGCTACCGTCTGGTGGGCCACAAGTGGTTTTTCTCCGTGCCGCAGAGCGATGCGCATCTGGTGCTGGCGCAGGCGAAAGGCGGTTTGTCATGCTTCTTTGTCCCGCGTTTCTTACCCGACGGACAGCGCAACGCCGTACGGCTGGAACGTCTGAAAGACAAGCTCGGCAACCGCTCGAACGCTAGCAGCGAGGCGGAGTTCCTCGATGCCTCCGGTTGGCTGCTGGGTGAAGAGGGAGAAGGCGTGCGGCAAATCCTGAAGATGGGCGGGCTGACGCGCTTCGACTGCGCGCTGGGCAGCCACGGGCTAATGCGCCGGGCGCTTTCCGTGGCGCTGTACCACGCCCATCAGCGTCAGACCTTCGGCAAAAATCTTATCGATCAGCCGCTAATGCGTGAAGTGCTGAGCCGTATGGCGCTGGTGCTGGAGGGGCATACGGCGCTGTTGTTCCGTCTGGCCCGGGCGTGGGATAACCGCACCGACCCGCAGGAGGCCGCCTGGGCGCGGCTTTTTACCCCGGCCGCAAAATTCAGCGTGTGCAAAGCGGGCATTCCGTTCGTGGCGGAGGCGATGGAGGCACTCGGCGGCGTCGGGTACTGCGAGGAGAATGAACTTCCACGCCTGTATCGCGAGATGCCGGTGAACAGCATCTGGGAAGGATCGGGCAATATCATGTGCCTGGACGTGCTGCGGGTGCTGGCGAAGCAGTCAGGTATCCACGACCTGCTTGCCGACGAGTTTGCCCAGGTCAAAGGACAGGACAGACACTTTGACCGCAGCTGGCGGCAGCTTCAGCAAAAGCTGCGTAAACCGCAGGAGGCGCAGGGGAGGGAGATCGCTCAGCAGCTCTTTTTGCTGGGGGCCGGCAGCCAGATGCTGCGGCACGCATCGCCGCCCGTGGCGCAGGCGTGGTGCCGCATGATGCTGGATACCCGTGGCGGTACGCTCATGAATGTGCAGGTGCAAAGCGATCTGCTGCTGCGCGCCACGGGCAGGGTTGGCTAGCGTTTAAGCTGGAACAGGCTGACCAGCTGGGTAAGGTGTGACCCTTTCTCGCGCAGCGTGCGTGCGGTTTGCTCGCTGCGTGAGATGCGATCGGCATTGATATGCGACGCTTCGCCAATGTGGGTCATGGCAAGATTGACCTGGCCGATCCCCGCGGACTGCTCGCGTGACGCGTGGTTAATCTCCGTGACCAGTTGGCTGATGTTGTCGATATGAACGATGATGGAATCCATCGCCAGACGCGTCTGTTCAGACAGCGCGTGGCCTTCGCCCACTTTTCGCAGGGTATCGCCAATCAGATGTTCAATCTCCTTCACCGCGTTGGCGCTTCGACCTGCCAGGGCGCGAACTTCCTGCGCGACCACGGCAAAACCTTTTCCATGCTCGCCTGCGCGTGCCGCTTCTACCGCCGCATTCAGCGCCAGAATATTAGTCTGGAACGCGATGGACTCGATCACGCGGGTGATGTCTTCGATACGTTTTGACGCTTCGCGAATGTCGTCCATGGTGGCAACCGCATGGGTCACTGTTTCACCACCCTGATGAACCGCGCGCGAGGTTTCACCTACCAGCTGCTGCGTTTGCTCCATGTTGGCGGCATTTTGCTGCACGGTCGCGGCCAGTTGCTCCATGCTGGCGGAGGTCTCTTCAACGCTGCTGGCCTGCTTGTTGATCTGCTCGGAGATGTCTCCGGTATCGGAGGCCAGCGCATTGGTGCCCAGATGGATCTCGCCCGCGGCCTCGCGGACCTGCAGGACAATTTTTTGTAGCCCATCGCCGATACCGTTAATGGCTTCAACCAGCTGGCCAACCTCGTCCTGGCGGGTCACGGGCAGGCTGGAGCGTAGATCGCCCGCGGCATACTGGCGGGCAAGGTCAATCACGTTACGCAGCGGACGGGTCAGCATCCGGCGAATAAGCACCACAAACAGGCCCGCGAAGAGGACGGACAACGCTACGCCGGCCAGCAGGAAACGGTCGCGCATGGCGTTAACGCTTGAGAGCAGGACTGATTTATCCACTTCACCGACGATGGTCCAGTTCCAGCCGGGCAGCGGCGTATAGGCCATTTTCAGCGTGCGACCGTCGTCGCTTACGCGTTCCAGCGTGCCTGAGGAATCGCTCAACAGCTGCTGTTGGGTGGCGCTATCCCACTTCGGCTGTTTTCCCTCTTCGCTGGCGTGGAACAGATACTGACCGCGCGTTTTGCCGTTGCTGCGGTCCAGCACGAAGAAGTGCCCGCTCTCGCCCAGGCGGCGGTTGAGGATTTTCTCGCGCATGACATTCCAGGAGTGAGTGATATCCACCCCAACGAAGATGATCCCGATAACCTGACCTTCACTGTTCTTCACGGGCTGGTACTGGGTTATGTAGCGCTTGCCAAACAGGAGCGCCAGGCCGCGGTACACCTCGCCTTTCGTGACGGAGGCAAACGCCGGGCTGCTCGTGTCCAGAACCGTCCCCATAGCGCGATCGCCATTCTCTTTGCGCAGGGAGGTGGCAACGCGAATGAAGTCGTTACCGCTGCGAACAAACAGCGTTGAGATCGCTCCCGTACGGCTCAGAAAATCATCAGAAAACGTTGTATTTTCATGGAGTTCAGCGTCGCCCCCTTTCAGCAGGGGAACGGCGAGCCCGTTTATGGTCCGGGTCTGCTGAGTATCGACGCTAAACGGCTGAGGCAGAAATGTCGTAAACAGTCTGGTGTAGCTTTCGACTTCTTCGCTCAGGCTGGTATTAAACATCTGCACCATGTCGACCATACCGGTGGACTGATTATGCAGATCTTCGACCGCGAGGGCTTCAAGCTGCTGGCTGGCTTTTTGGCTGAGCAGGAAAGTGAAAAGCAGAAACAGCGTGGCGACACTGACGCCCGTCAGCAGCGACAGCTTTGTTCCAAGGCCCGCACGGCGGAAAACATTGATCATAAATTGCTCATCATTGAAAAGGTATGGTTCTTCAACGGCAGAGCGGAGATTACGTTTACTGAATTAATGTAACAAAATGTTATTTTATTGTTTTAGAGTGGTTTTAAATTAGATAAAAAATTTGCAAAAACGAAAAGCCACTAAAAATAAGTGGCTTTTATCAGGAAGGATTTATACGTAGAGAATGGCCTGTACCCGCCACTGGTCGATATGGTTATCTTCCTGCATCTGGATGATGCGATACCATGACGCGCCCTGTTCATCGGCCTTTAATGCCACGATACGTTCAACGTCTTGCGGGCTCCCCGGAATGTTATTGACGGAGATCTGGCCTATTTCATTCAGACCTGTTACGCAATCCGCACTGGCGAATTCTGCTGACTGCGCGGTGGTGCTCACCAGGCCTGCAGAGAGCAACAGAGAGGTCAAAGCAAGAGTTCGTTTCATCGTCAGCTCCATTTCACATATTTCCGGTATCCGCCGGGCAATCCTTCGCGAATAAACTCCCATTCCTTGTCGCTGGCATGGAGTTTATTGTGGACAGGAAAATGTCTATGGACGCAAAGCAGTGTAAATGTCGTTCAAAGGTAAACCATTATTTCCGGTACAAAATGGCTTGTGAATACCACTGTCCCGTTATGATGGTTTCGTCGATCATAATAATGACGTAATAATCTGCTTTGGCAGCGACGGCTTGTGCCTTTATTGCGTCTTCTGCGTCATCCGGCGAACCGCGAACGAGCGCGGAGACGGTGCCCATTCGCTGTAATCCTTCCGTCTGATTACGACGAATCTCCTGCGGATGATCGGCAACCGGGGGAGCGGGTTGCGGTGTACCCTGCAGTGCGCTACAGCCGCTGAGCAGAAACACCAGCAATAAAGCAGCAAACCTGTGCATAACCATATCTCGTTTCCTGTTAGCCATAGTGTAGTTGTCTGCGAATTTAGTTTTGGGGGAATGTTCCCGAAGTGTTATCTGGGACGTAATTTTCGAATGAAAATAGCGTCAAACCGTAATCCAGTTCTCAACATTATGAATCATTCATTCGTACAGGGTCGACAATGATTGAAATTGAAATACGCCATCTCGGCGACCATGAAATTTTACACGCTGTGCCGGCAGGAAAACGTGATAAATCGCTGCCTGTTGTGGTTTTTTATCATGGGTTTACCTCATCGAAACTGGTTTACAGTTATTTTGCAGTGGCGCTGGCTCAGGCAGGTTTTCGCGTGGTAATGCCGGATGCGCCTGACCACGGCGCGCGCTTTACGGGCAATGAGCGGGCGCGACTGGGGCAGTTCTGGCACATTCTGCACGGCAGCCTGACCGAGTTTGCCGGGTTGCGCGATGCGCTCTATGAGGCTGGGCTGGTGGCCGATAATCGGCTGGCGGTGGCCGGGGCGTCGATGGGCGGCATGACGGCGCTGGGGATTATGACGCACCATCCTGACGTGCGGTCTGTTGCCTGTCTGATGGGCTCGGGCTATTTTACCTCGCTGGCGAAGACGCTTTTCCCCCCTCAGGATTTAACGGAAATTATGCCGATGCTGGCAGAGTGGGAAGTGACCCGGGCATTGCCGCGCCTGGCCGATCGCCCGCTGCTGCTATGGCACGGTGATGCGGACGATGTTGTCCCGCCCGATGGAACCTTCCGCCTGCAGCAGGCGTTAAAGAATGAAGGACTGGACGCTAATCTGACCTGTTTGTGGGAATCAGGCGTCCGCCACCGCATCACGCCAGCGGCGCTGGACGCAACGGTGGCGTTTTTCCGCAAGCATCTTTAAACGCGCAGGACTTTCACCCCTTGATCTTCCAGCTTCTGGAGGATCTCGGGATTCGCCCCTTTGCCGGTGATAACCATGTCGATCTGTTCTGCGCGGCTGAACAGCATGCCTGCGCGTTCACCGACTTTGCTACTGTCGACCAGCACAACGAGCTTGCCCACCACGTTGAGCATGTTTTGTTCCGCCATCGCGGTCAGCATATCGGTTTTATACAGGCCGTCAGCGGTCAGGCCTTTGCCGCTGGTAAACATCCAGTGCCCGGCGTAGAGACTGTTTTCGCTGTCCTGCGGGCTGAGCGTGATGGACTGGCTTTTGTTGTACTGGCCGCCCATGATCACCACGCTCTCATGTTCCTGATCGATCAGGTAGTTAGCCAGCGGCAAATAGTTGGTAATGATTTGCACTGGCTTGCCGCACATTTCACGGCCCAGCAAAAACGCCGTGGAGCCGCAGTTGATGACGACGCTCTCACCGGGGTTCACCAGCTGTGATGCCGCTCTGGCAATCCGTACTTTTTCATCGTGATTCTGCGCCTGATGAATATTCATCGGCGACCAGCGTGGACGCTGCTGGCTGATGGCTTCTGCGCCGTTGCGGACTTTTTTCAGCTTGCCGCTCTCATCCAGCTTGTTGATGTCTCGCCGCGCGGTGGCGGGGGAGATCCCTAAACGTTCGATCACTTTCTCGACGGTGATAAACCCTGTTTGCGCCAGGAGTTCCAGTAAAATTTGATGCCGTTGCGCTTCCGTCATGAGCTATTCCGATAAGAATTGATTTGAAAAGATGATATTTGAAATAGCGTGAAATTACTAAAATAAATATGAAATCGCCAGACACAGGGTCTGGCGATATGGCCTCACAATCAGAGGAAGGATTTGAACGGGAGATCTGGCTCAATGGTGAAGCAATCATCGAAACCACGCGGGTAGTGATACTCGAGATTGTCTTTGTCCAGCGGCCAGGTGAACTTGCCGCCTACCTGCCAGATAAAGGGCTTGAAGCCGTACTTCAGGCGGTCTTTTTTCATCTCCCACAGCACGCGGATCTCTTGCGGGTCGGCCTGGAAGTTTGACCAGATATCGTGGTGGAACGGGATCACAACTTTGGTGTTGAGCGCTTCCGCCATGCGCAGCATATCGGCGCTGGTCATTTTGTCCGTAATACCGCGCGGGTTTTCCCCGTACGAGCCCAGCGCCACGTCAATCTGATGTTCGTTGCCGTGCTTCGCGTAATAGTTAGAGTAGTGGGAATCACCGCTGTGATACAGGGAGCCGCCCGGCGTCTTGAACAGGTAATTCACCGCACGCTCGTCCATGCCGTCTGGCAGTACCCCAGCAGCCTTCTGGTCGGCCGGCAGGGTAATCAGCGCGGTACGGTCAAAGGCATCCAGCGCGTGGATTTCAATGTCTTTAATTTTCACCACGTCGCCAGGCTTCATCACGATGCAGCGCTCTTTCGGCACGCCCCAGCCAATCCAGAGATCTACGCAGGTTTGCGGCCCGATAAACGGTACGTCGTCCGCGCAGTTTTGCATCACCGCTGCCGCCACGTTCACGTCGATATGGTCGTTGTGATCGTGAGTAGAAAGCACGGCATCGATCTGGCGAATGGCAAAAGGATCAAGCACAAACGGCGTGGTGCGCAGGTTCGGCTGGAGCTTTTCCACGCCGGCCATACGCTGCATCTGGTGGCCTTTTTTCATCAGCGGGTTGCCGTGGCTCTGTTTGCCGGTGCCGCACCAGAAATCGACGCAGATATTGGCGCCGCCTTCAGATTTCAGCCAGATACCGGTGCAGCCCAGCCACCACATTGCAAACGTGCCAGGAGCAACCTGTTCCTGCTCGATCTCTTCGTTCAGCCAGCTACCCCACTCCGGAAAGGTGCTCAGAATCCATGATTCACGGGTAATGGTTTTCACTTTACTCATCGTTTTGACTCCTGGTTTAATCAAAAGTAATCACATCGTGATTCGTTGTGATTAATGCTGGCACTATTTGACGTGCTTTGCAATGGTGAAAATGCGGAATTTTATCTGCTCAATGTCACGGACTCTCCGCTTCTAACTTGTTAGAGTATTGCGTATTAAACATTAATTTCATGAATTATAAGGATAAGTTTGTTTTAAAAATACAGTAGTGAAAATCATTACTATCAGCATGGAAATAAATTGCGTGATGCGTCACAAATAATCAAATGCAATCTTGTGGTGATTATTTGTGATTAATAGAGTGATGGCACCAACCGCACAGGGATTGCCCCTCGTGTTCTCATTTCTGGAGAGAGTTATGGAGATCCTCTACAACGTCTTTACCGTTTTCTTTAATCAGGTAATGACCAACGCCCCGCTGTTGCTGGGTATCGTGACGTGCCTGGGGTACATCCTGCTGCGCAAAAGCGTCAGCGTGATTATTAAAGGCACCATCAAAACCATTATCGGTTTCATGCTGTTGCAGGCGGGGTCAGGCATTCTGACCAGCACGTTTAAGCCGGTCGTCGCCAAAATGTCGGAAGTGTATGGCATCAACGGCGCTATCTCTGATACCTACGCCTCAATGATGGCGACCATCGATCGCATGGGTGATGCCTATAGCTGGGTAGGGTATGCAGTGCTGCTCGCGCTGGCGCTGAACATCATTTACGTGCTCCTGCGCCGAATTACCGGCATTCGCACCATCATGCTCACCGGGCACATCATGTTCCAGCAGGCGGGGCTGATCGCGGTTTCTCTCTATATCTTCGGTTACCCAATGTGGACCACGATTATCTGCACCGCGGTGCTGGTCTCGCTCTACTGGGGTATCACCTCCAACATGATGTACAAGCCAACGCAGATCGTGACCGACGGCTGTGGCTTCTCCATCGGTCATCAGCAGCAGTTTGCCGCCTGGATTGCCTATAAAGTTGCGCCGTACCTGGGCAAAAAAGAGGAGAGTGTCGAAGACCTCAAACTGCCTGGCTGGTTGAATATCTTCCACGACAACATCGTCTCAACGGCGATTGTGATGACCCTCTTCTTCGGTGCCATTCTGCTCTCTTTCGGCATTGACGTCGTGCAGGCGATGGCGGGTAAAACCCACTGGACGGTCTATATCCTGCAGACCGGTTTCTCCTTCGCGGTAGCGATTTTCATCATCACTCAGGGCGTGCGTATGTTCGTCGCCGAGCTGTCGGAAGCCTTTAACGGCATCTCTCAGCGCCTGATCCCTGGTGCGGTACTGGCGATTGACTGTGCGGCTATCTATAGCTTTGCGCCAAACGCCGTCGTCTGGGGCTTTATGTGGGGCACCATCGGCCAGCTGATTGCGGTGGGCATCCTGGTGGGCTGCGGCTCCTCAATCCTGATCATTCCTGGCTTTATCCCGATGTTCTTCTCCAACGCCACCATTGGTGTGTTTGCTAACCACTTCGGCGGCTGGCGCGCGGCGCTCAAGATCTGCCTGGTGATGGGCATGGTGGAAATCTTCGGTTGCGTGTGGGCGGTCAAGCTCACCGGTATGAGCGCCTGGATGGGCATGGCGGACTGGTCAATTTTGGCACCGCCGATGATGCAGGGCTTTGCCTCCGTCGGTCTGGTCTTTATGGCCGTCATCATCCTGATTGCTCTGGCTTATATGTTCTTCGCTGGCCGTTCGCTGCGAGCTGAAGAAGATGCGGAAAAACAAACAGCAGAAGTGTCTGCTCATTAAGGAGTTTCGATTATGACCGTACGTATCCTGGCTGTGTGTGGCAATGGGCAAGGTAGCTCCATGATCATGAAGATGAAAGTGGACCAGTTTTTGACCCAGTCAAACATCGACCACACGGTGAACAGCTGCGCAGTGGGTGAATACAAAAGTGAACTGAACGGCGCGGACATCATCATCGCTTCAACTCATATTGCCGGTGAGATTAGCGTGTCGGGCAACAAATATGTGGTAGGCGTGCGCAACATGCTCTCGCCTGCGGATTTCGGGCCAAAACTGCTGGAAGTGATCAAAGAACACTTCCCACAAGACGTGAAGTAAGGACGCCACATGAAACTACGTGATTCGCTGGCAGAGAATAACTCCATCCTTTTACAGGCCGACGCCAGCACCTGGCAGGAAGCGGTGAAGCTGAGTGTGGATCTGCTGGTTAAAGCGGACGTTGTCGAGCCGCGCTATTACCAGGCCATTCTGGATGGCGTGGCGCAGCACGGCCCCTATTTCGTGATTGCGCCGGGCCTGGCCATGCCGCACGGCCGCCCGGAAGAGGGCGTCAAGAAAACCGGTTTTGCACTGGTGACGCTGAAAACGCCGCTGGTGTTCAACCACGAAGATAACGACCCGGTCGACATTCTCATCACCATGGCGGCCGTTGATGCCAACACCCACCAGGAGGTGGGCATCATGCAGATCGTCAACCTGTTTGATGACGAAGCCAATTTTGACCGTTTACGCGCCTGCCGCACCGCGCAGGAAGTGCTGGATTTAATTGATAACGCCACTGCGGCGGCCGTTTAAGAGGAATTGAACATGTCATTACCAATGTTGCAAGTTGCGCTGGATAACCAGACGCTGTCTCACGCTTACGAAACCACCCGCCTGATTGCGGAAGAGGTGGATATCATCGAAGTGGGGACCATTCTGTGCGTGGGCGAAGGCGTGCGCGCCGTTCGTGACCTGAAAGCGCTCTATCCGCACAAAATCGTGCTGGCGGATGCCAAGATTGCTGACGCAGGCAAAATCCTTTCCCGCATGTGCTTTGAAGCCAACGCCGACTGGGTCACCGTGATCTGCTGTGCGGATATCAACACCGCCAAAGGCGCGCTGGACGTGGCAAAAGAGTTTAACGGCGACGTGCAGATTGAACTGACCGGCTTCTGGACCTGGGAGCAGGCGCAGGAGTGGCGCGATGCGGGCATCCAGCAGGTGGTTTATCACCGCAGCCGCGATGCGCAAGCCGCAGGCGTGGCGTGGGGTGAAGCGGATATCAGCGCGATTAAGCGTCTGGCGGATATGGGGTTCAAAGTCACCGTCACCGGTGGCCTGGCGCTGGAAGATCTGCCGCTGTTCCAGGGCATCCCTATTCATGTCTTTATCGCTGGCCGCAGCATTCGCGACGCGGCATCTCCGGTGGAAGCGGCGCGTCAGTTCAAACGCTCAATCGCTCAGCTTTGGGGTTAAGGAGCGGGTATGTTGTCAAAACAGGTCCCGCTTGGCATCTATGAAAAGGCACTCCCTGCAGGGGAGTGCTGGCTGGAGCGGTTACGGCTGGCAAAACAGCTGGGTTTCGATTTTGTCGAAATGTCCGTGGATGAGACGGATGAGCGCCTTTCTCGCCTGGACTGGAGCCGCGAGCAGCGCCTGGCGCTGGTGAGCGCCATTGCCGAAACCGGCGTGCGCGTGCCGTCCATGTGTCTGAGCGCCCACCGCCGTTTTCCGCTCGGCAGTGAAGACGATGCCGTGCGCGCTGAAGGGCTGGAGATCATGCGCAAAGCCATTCGTTTTGCGCAGGATGTCGGCATCCGCGTGATCCAGCTGGCGGGTTACGACGTCTACTATCAGGAAGCCAACGACGAAACGCGCCGTCGTTTCCGTGACGGCCTGAAAGAGAGCGTTGATATGGCAAGCCGCGCGCAGGTCACGCTGGCGATGGAGATCATGGACTACCCGTTGATGAACTCCATCAGCAAGGCGCTGGGCTATGCGCACTATCTGAATAACCCCTGGTTCCAGCTTTATCCGGATATCGGCAATCTGTCGGCCTGGGATAACGACGTGCAGATGGAGCTGCAGGCGGGCATCGGGCATATCGTGGCGGTGCACGTCAAAGATACCCGCCCTGGCGTGTTTAAAAACGTACCGTTCGGCACCGGGGTGGTGGATTTCGAACGGTGCTTCGAGACGCTCAAACAGACAGGATATTGCGGGCCTTATCTGATTGAGATGTGGAGCGAAACGTCAGACGATCCGGCTGCGGAAGTGGCAAAAGCGCGGGACTGGGTGCGCGAGCGAATGGCGCGGGCGGGTTTGCTGGAGGTTGCACATGCTTAAGCTGAAACAGCAGGTCTTTGAGGCCAATATGGATCTGCCGCGCTATGGCCTGGTAACGTTCACCTGGGGCAACGTGAGCGCCATCGACCGTGAACAAGGTCTGGTTGTGATCAAGCCGAGCGGCGTGGCGTATGAAACCATGAA
The DNA here is from genome assembly GCF_014895915.1 of Enterobacter cloacae complex sp. P13B. Classification (NCBI taxonomy): domain Bacteria; kingdom Pseudomonadati; phylum Pseudomonadota; class Gammaproteobacteria; order Enterobacterales; family Enterobacteriaceae; genus Enterobacter; species Enterobacter cloacae complex sp. P13B. The sequence goes on along the minus strand of NZ_JADBQN010000018.1, from coordinate 79,018 downwards.
AGCGGACGATATGGTGGTGGTCGACCTCGAAGGAAACGTCGTTGAGGGCAAATGGCGTCCTTCTTCTGATACGGCGACCCATCTGGCGCTGTACCAGCGTTATCCATCGCTGGGTGGCGTTGTGCATACCCACTCCACGCACGCCACCGCCTGGGCACAGGCGGGGCTGGCGATTCCGGCGCTGGGAACAACGCATGCGGACTACTTCTTTGGCGACATCCCCTGCACGCGCGCATTAACGCAGGCTGAAGTGGAAGGCGAATACGAGCTCAACACCGGGAAGGTCATCATCGAAACGTTGGGTGAAAGCGAACCGCTGCATACGCCGGGTATTGTGGTCTATCAGCACGGCCCGTTCGCCTGGGGAAAAGATGCCCACGACGCCGTTCATAATGCGGTTGTCATGGAGGAAGTGGCGCGCATGGCGTGGATTGCCCGCGGTATCAACCCACAGCTTCAGGGCATTGACGATGACCTGATGAACAAGCATTTCATGCGCAAGCACGGCCCGAACGCCTACTACGGGCAGAAGTGAATAAGTGCTCTGGAATACCGAAAAACAGTTGTAACCGGTGGTATTCCGGAGCCATTCACAAAAAAAGCCCCCGGACAGGGGGCAACGTCAACTATGGCTATGTTCTCGTTGTTGGCTTTCCTGGTGCTAGCGTTAAGGGTTACCGGTAGATATCTGCACTGGCGTGCATGTTGCCGTTGCTGCCGGGCTCACGGGTTAACATCACGTGGTAATAGGTTGCGCCCTGGGCATCGGTCTCTTCATTTAGTGCCCGATCTGCTTCGCTTTCAGTGGCGAAATTATGATTGATATAGATTACGCCTAAGCTATGCACATCATCCATGTTTCTGGCCTGCCGGCCGTCTATTTTGATGGCTGCCATCGCGTTTGCACTGAGCAAAAGCGCCGCCATTATGGCTACTGCGATTTTTTTCATGATATGCGCTCCACGACTGCGTGCTGTGTGAGGGGAATACTCCTTCTTTAATTCAGCTGATCTCTGATTAAAGTGTAATCATTCCTCCGGCGGGGATGCGTGACCATTTCTGATGCAGTTGTTCAAAAAAACAACGCTTCCTGATGCGATTAATTTTAAATCACCCACTTAGACCAGCTTTACGCTTTGTGCGAATTATTTGTGCAATCAGCTTGAGTTTCCTGGGGGGGGCAAGTATTATGACGCGTCAATTTTTCAGCCGACCTTTAACACGTTCCTTGCCTCCCCGGGCCTCGGCTGACCCAGACAGGAGGCTGAATAATCCGTAAGGAGCAATTCGATGCGTCATTACGAAATCGTTTTTATGGTCCATCCTGACCAGAGCGAACAGGTTCCGGGTATGATCGAGCGTTACTCTGCTGCCATCACTGGTGCAGAAGGTACGATCCACCGTCTGGAAGACTGGGGCCGCCGTCAGCTGGCTTACCCGATCAACAAACTGCACAAAGCACACTACGTTCTGATGAACGTTGAAGCGCCGCAGGAAGTGATCGATGAGCTGGAAACTACCTTCCGCTTCAACGATGCCGTTATCCGCAGCATGGTTATGCGTACCAAAAACGCAGTTACCGAAGCATCTCCGATGGTTAAAGCGAAAGACGAGCGCCGTGAGCGTCGCGATGATTTCGCAAACGAAACCGCAGATGATTCTGATGCTGGGGATTCTGAAGAGTAATTTCTGATGACCAACCGTCTGGCGTTGTCCGGCATCGTATGCAGGGCTCCCCTTCGAAAGGTCAGTCCATCAGGAATTCCGCATTGCCAGTTCGTGCTTGAGCATCGTTCTGTGCAAGAGGAAGCCGGGTTTCACCGGCAGGCGTGGTGCCAAATGCCCGTTATTATTAGCGGACACGAAAACCAGGCCATTACTCACAGTTTAACGGTCGGTAGCGCAGTAATCGTTCAGGGGTTCATCTCTTGCCACAAGGCAAAGAACGGCCTGAGCAAAATGGTTCTGCATGCCGAGCAGATTGATTTGATAGATACTGGAGACTAGCCATATGGCACGTTATTTCCGTCGTCGCAAGTTCTGCCGTTTCACCGCGGAAGGCGTTCAAGAGATCGACTATAAAGATATCGCAACGCTGAAAAACTACATCACCGAAAGCGGTAAGATTGTCCCAAGCCGTATCACCGGTACTCGTGCTAAATATCAGCGTCAGCTGGCTCGCGCTATCAAACGCGCTCGCTACCTGTCCCTGCTGCCGTACACTGATCGTCATCAGTAATCGGGCACGGTCCATTAATACGACTTTAAGAGGATAAGGTAATGCAAGTTATTCTGCTTGATAAAGTAGCAAACCTGGGCAGCCTGGGTGATCAGGTTAACGTTAAAGCGGGCTACGCTCGTAACTTCCTGGTTCCACAGGGTAAAGCTGTTCCAGCTACTAAGAAAAACGTAGAGTTTTTCGAAGCACGTCGCGCTGAACTGGAAGCCAAACTGGCTGACGTTCTGGCGGCTGCTAACGCTCGCGCTGAAGCAATCAACGCACTGGGCACTGTTACCATCGCTTCCAAAGCTGGCGACGAAGGTAAACTGTTCGGTTCCATCGGTACCCGCGATATCGCTGATGCAGTTACTGCAGCAGGCGTTAAAGTGGCTAAGAGCGAAGTTCGCATGCCGAACGGCGTTCTGCGTACCACTGGTGAGCACGAAGTTGACTTCCAGGTTCACAGCGAAGTGTTCGCTAAACTGGTTGTTAACGTTGTAGCTGAGTAATTTTTTACTCTGCTCGCGTCGAAGCGCCGGCCTTGTGCCGGCGTTTTGCTATTTAAAGCTACCGGAAATTCTCTTTTTATCTCGTATGGTAGCTATTCCAGACGCATTCTCTGATAATAAATTGAAACGCAATTTTATTTATGAGATTTGTCATGGATACCGCTCTGCCCACGCCCGTCTTTGCCCGTCGACATGTGGCCTACGCATGCGCCACGCTCTGCTGCCTGCTTTGGGGGAGCTCGTACCCGGCCATTAAAAATGGCTACGAACTCTTTCAGATCGCGACCGATGATATTCCCTCCAAAGTCGTTTTTGCCGGATACCGTTTTCTGTTTGCCGGTGCCTTGCTGCTGCTGTTTGCGCTGGCCCAGCGCAAACCGATTGGCAGGCTCACGCCCGCGCAGTTTGGCCAGCTCACGATCCTCGGGCTGACCCAGACCACCATTCAGTACACATTCTTCTATATAGGACTGGCCTACACGACGGGGGTAAACGGCTCAATCATGAACGCCACCGGGACTTTCTTCGGCGTACTGCTGGCGCACTGTATCTACCACAATGACAAACTCAGCTATAACAAAACGCTGGGCTGTATTCTTGGGTTTGCCGGTGTGATGCTGGTGAACTTTCACAGTGGGTTAAGCGATTTCCAGTTTATCTGGAAAGGCGACGGCTTTGTGGTGCTGGCGGCTTTTATTCTCTCTGCCGCCACGCTTTACGGGAAACGTATTTCCCAGACCGTCGACCCAACGGTGATGACCGGCTGGCAGCTGGCGATAGGCGGGGCTGCGCTGGTTGCGGGAGGTTATGCCACGGGCGGAACGCTGGAAGTGCACAGCATGAAGGCCGTTGCGGTGCTGGGGTATCTGACGCTGCTCTCATCGGTGGCGTTCGCCCTGTGGAGCGCGCTGCTGAAAGTGAACCGGGTAAGCATGATTGCTCCGTTCAACTTTGTCATTCCTGTTGCAGGGACGGTGCTTTCCGCCATTTTCCTCGGCGAAAACATTCTGGATATCAAATACGCGATTGCGCTGGTGCTGGTCTGCTCGGGGATCTGGTGGGTGAATAAACGGAGTGCCTGAGAACAAAAGTGCCGGGTGGCGGCTTCGCCTTACCCGGCATACGCCATTAACGTGCTCTGATGAAACTGCCGTCCGGCTGGCGGGTAAACAGCACCTGCTGACCATTTCCGGTATCAATGGTCAGCCCGGTGACCACTCCGCTGGCGTTCTGGCGAATCTGCACCATCTGGCCGTTCTGTAAGTTGCTCAGCGGTTTACCTGCGCCTTCCACTTTTGCCATGGCATATACGTCGGTCGGCGGCAGGTTGTGGTCGCGGAAAAGCTGTGCCAGGGTTTTGCCCGGCTCCACGCGATAGGAACGCCACTGCTGCTCAATGCCGGTCGGCTGCTGGGTTTGCGGCTCAGACGGCGCTGCGGCCTGCTCCTGTTCATCCTGAACGGGTTCGGGTTCAACAGGCGCGACCTGACCTGGATCGTTAGACGGGGTTACCAGCTGCGTCTGCATCGGCTGCGCGTCAGGCTGCGGCCGCGTTTGCGACTGAAGATCCAGCTGCGCATTGCGGGTGACCGGCGCGGTATCAACATCATCACCGCCGGAAGGAAGCAGGAAGCCCACGATCACCATCAGCGCACCAATGATGATCCCCCTGCGGTGCAGAGGAGGCAGCGGGTCCATAATGCGAAAATTGTCCGGCGCCTGCCAGATTTTCGCCAGGGTAGGTTTCAGTTCAAATCGCCCGGGCATGGCTCTCCTCCTGCTCCGCGTCTTTTATATCCTGTGCTTCGAAGTATAGTTCGCTAACTGCCTGAACGACGTAGCAAACCGGACATCCGTGACATCAGTTCGGGATTAATCCTGGTTGTCTCTATTGTTTCTGTTTCGTCGCGGTTTGTCACCTTAACTTCAGACAAAGTTTTACCCATAAGGGCATGGCTGATATGCTGCCCGCTACTTTAAATGTGATGGAAGGAAAACCCATGACCACCCCGACTTTTGACACTATCGAAGCGCAGGCAAGTTACGGTATCGGCTTGCAGGTAGGACAGCAGCTGAGCGAATCCGGCCTGGAAGGTCTGTTACCTGAAGCGCTGGTGGCGGGTATCGCTGATGCGCTGGAAGGTAAACAGCCTGCCGTTCCGGTTGACGTTGTGCATCGTGCGCTGCGTGAAATCCACGAACGTGCTGACGCCGTGCGTCGCGCGCGCTTCGAAGAGATGGCAGCTGAAGGCGTTAAATATCTGGAAGAGAACCGCGAGCGCGAAGGTGTGAACAGCACCGAATCCGGCCTGCAGTTCCGCGTGATCAACCAGGGCGACGGCGCTATCCCGGCGCGTACCGACCACGTTCGCGTGCACTACACCGGTAAGCTGATCGACGGAACCGTGTTCGACAGCTCCGTGGCGCGCGGCGAACCGGCTGAGTTCCCGGTCAACGGCGTTATCGCAGGCTGGATCGAAGCCCTGACCCTGATGCCAGTGGGTTCCAAATGGGAACTGACCATCCCGCACAACCTGGCTTACGGCGAGCGTGGCGCTGGTGCGTCCATCCCGCCATTCAGCACCCTGGTATTTGAAGTCGAGCTGCTGGAAATCCTGTAATCGACTTTTCTTATTTCCTCTCTCCGCCCGGGGAGAGGAAAATAGTGATAAAACCCATAGTTACGACGGAATCAACATTTTATCTTGCAAACGAAACTGTTGCGTGTATTTTTGTGAGCTGTTTCGCGCTGTATGAGTGATATGACACTCACTTTCAACATATTATTAACATAATATCTAAATCATAGTATTCATCCCGCCGATTCTTACCTAATATCGATAAACCCTTACGAAGGGACCGTCATTTATTTGACGTTTTTAAAGGCCAGAAGAGCCTTAACAACACAGACAGGCATAAACAGGAAAAATTACATGGTAGATCAGGTCAAAGTCGCCGCTGCAGAAGAGGCGACGTCTGAACAGTCGCTACGGCGCAATCTCACAAACCGTCATATACAGCTTATCGCCATCGGCGGTGCCATCGGCACCGGGCTGTTTATGGGGTCCGGCAAAACCATCAGTCTTGCCGGGCCGTCGATCATCTTCGTTTATATGATCATCGGTTTTATGCTCTTCTTCGTGATGCGCGCAATGGGTGAATTGCTGCTCTCGAACCTCGAATACAAATCCTTCAGCGACTTCGCGTCGGACCTGCTCGGCCCGTGGGCGGGCTACTTTACCGGCTGGACCTACTGGTTCTGCTGGGTGGTCACCGGCATGGCGGACGTCGTGGCGATTACCGCTTACGCGCAGTTCTGGTTCCCGGGGCTGTCGGACTGGGTCGCCTCGCTGGCGGTGATTATTCTGCTGCTGAGCCTGAACCTTGCCACCGTGAAAATGTTCGGTGAGATGGAGTTCTGGTTCGCGATGATCAAGATTGTCGCTATCGTGGGGCTGATTGTGGTGGGCCTGGTGATGGTCCTGACGCACTTCCAGTCGCCAACGGGCGTTCAGGCGTCCTTCACCCATCTGTGGAATGACGGCGGCTGGTTCCCGAAAGGCATCAGCGGCTTCTTTGCGGGCTTCCAGATTGCGGTGTTTGCGTTTGTGGGGATTGAGCTTGTCGGAACGACCGCTGCGGAAACCAAAGATCCGGAGAAGTCCCTGCCGCGCGCCATCAACTCCATACCGGTGCGTATCATCATGTTCTACGTCTTCGCGCTGATCATCATCATGTCCGTGACGCCGTGGAGCTCCGTGGTGCCCAGCAAGAGCCCGTTCGTTGAGCTGTTCGTACTGGTAGGGCTGCCTGCTGCGGCGAGCCTGATTAACTTCGTGGTGCTGACCTCTGCGGCCTCTTCCGCGAACAGCGGCGTGTTCTCAACCAGCCGTATGCTGTTTGGTCTGGCGCAGGAGGGCGTAGCGCCGAGCGCCTTTGCGAAACTCTCTAAACGTGCGGTACCGGCGAAAGGGCTGACCTTCTCCTGCATGTGCCTGCTGGGTGGCGTGGTGATGCTCTACGTAAACCCAAGCGTAATTGGCGCGTTTACCATGATCACCACGGTGTCGGCGATCCTGTTCATGTTCGTCTGGACCATTATCCTGTGCTCGTACCTCGTGTACCGCAAACAGCGTCCGCACCTGCATGAGAAGTCGATCTACAAGATGCCGCTGGGCAAGCTGATGTGCTGGGTGTGCATGGCGTTCTTCGTGTTCGTGCTGGTGCTGCTGACGCTCGAAGATGACACCCGTCAGGCGCTGGTCGTCACGCCGCTGTGGTTTATCGCGCTGGGGCTGGGCTGGCTGTTTATCGGTAAGAAACGTATGGCAGGCATGCGTTAAGCATATTGCCGGGTGGCGCTGACGCTTACCCGGCCTATGTTCGAGGACGTTGTAGGCCCGGTAAGCGCTAGCGCTACCGGGCTTTTTTATTCCCCCGCCAATGCCCGCGGGAATAGCACGTTATTCTCAAGACTGATGTGCTCCATCAGGTCGTCAATCATCTCGTTAATGCCGTTGTACATCGCTTTCCAGGTGGTGCACGCTTCCGGCGGCGGCGTGACGTTGTTAGTGGTGTGTTTGATCACGTCCAGCAGTTCGCCCGCGTCATCGTGCTCGCTTTCCATTACGCTGATAGGCCCCATCGCCTGGCTTCCCATTCCCTGTTTAATCATCGGGAAGAGGATCTGCTCTTCTTTCATCATGTGGCTGGAAAGCTCTTCATGCAGCATGGTCAGGTATTTTGCCAGACCGCGCGGCACGGAAGGCTTGTCGGCATGTACGCGCTCAACTTTCGTTGCCTGCAGGATCAGCTCAGGCAGCTGTTCACGGTGGCGGTCGTGGTAACGCACGATGATATGGTCGATGATTTCCGTGAGCGGGGCGGTGCGCCAGTCTTTTTCAACAGGCTGTTCAGCCAGCAGCGCCAGTTCCGCTTCGATAGCCTCCACGTCCAGCTCCTTGCGCGATGCCGCTCGCGCCAGCGTTTGCTTACCGCCGCAGCAGTAATCCATATCGTATTTACGGAACAGCGCGGAAGCGCGAGGGATGGAGAGCGCCAGCTCGCCGAGGGGTTGGTCGCGAAAGGCCATAGCAGTTACCTCGTCATTAAAAATATAAGATGCATATTAAATGCATCTTTAAGGCGGCGCTATAACCCTTTAGAGGGAAGGGGGAAAATGCGACACGGATCACAAAAAAATGTCCCGTTTAACTCCCTGAATGGATTTAGGAAAGTGGTTTAGAAAGTTTTTAAAGGTGGAGAAACAGTAAACAACCCGCCGCGCGTGCCGATAGATACACGTCAGACAAACCTGCATATAACAAAGGCAACGCATGTTTAAACGTATAAAAGTCATTACTCTTCTTATTTCGGTGCTGCTTGTGCTCGGCATCATGCAAGTGATTTCCGCGGGTATCTTTATCAACGCGCTGAATAACGATAAAGACAACTTCACCGTGTCGCAGCTTTCCAGCCAGAACGTGGCGGAATTTACCGACGCCTGGATCAGCCTGAACCAGGCGCGCGTCACGCTAAACCGCGGGATGCTGCGTCTGCAAAGCAGCATGGCCTCTCAGATTAACGGCGGACAGCTGAACGAGCTGGTTAACACCGCGAAAAATCTGCTGGCCAATGCGCAGGTCCATTACGACAAATACTACGCCCTGCCGAATACCCCGGGTCTGGATGAGAACCTGGCCGATCGGCTGGAAGAGCAGTACCGCATCTACTCCGCCACGTTGACGCAAATGAACGTTCTGCTGGGCCAGGGCAACCTGGAAGATATGTTCAAGCAGAATGCCGAACAGAAGCAGACGGCAATGCAAAAGGTCTATCGCGAGTGGCGCGAGGCGCAGGCTGCGCTCACCAGTAAAGGCATTCAGGATAACGAAAGCGACTACAAGCGCATCCTGTGGATCCTTTCTGCCGTCATGATCCTCGTCATTGCGGTGATTATCTCCAGCTGGATCGCCATGCGCCGGGTGCTGCTGCTGCCGCTGGAAGAGGTGATCAACCATATCCGCGCCATCGCGGCAGGGGATTTAACCCAGCCGATTCAGGCTGAAGGCAAAAACGAAATGGCTATCCTGGCGCGCAACGTGCAGGAGATGCAAACCTCGCTGGCGAACACCGTGGGCGTGGTGCGTGAAGGCGCAGACACCATCTATACCGGTGCGGGTGAAATCTCGGCGGGCAGCAATGACCTCTCTTCCCGTACCGAGCAGCAGGCCGCGTCTCTGGAAGAGACGGCAGCCAGCATGGAACAGCTGACCGCCACCGTGAAGCAGAACGCGGATAACGCGCGTCAGGCGTCTCGTCTGGCGCTGGATGCCTCCTCAACCGCGAAGAAGGGCGGTAACGTGGTGGAAGGCGTGGTGCGCACCATGGATGAGATCGCCACCAGCTCCAGCAAAATCGCACAAATTACTAACGTTATCGACGGCATTGCCTTCCAGACCAACATTCTGGCGCTGAACGCGGCGGTGGAAGCGGCGCGTGCGGGCGAGCAGGGCCGTGGCTTTGCGGTGGTTGCAGGAGAAGTACGCACGCTTGCCCAGCGCAGCGCCCAGGCGGCAAAAGAGATTAAGGCGCTGATCGATGATTCCGGCGAGCGCGTGAACGCCGGCTCGCAGCTAGTGAACGAAGCGGGCGCGACGATGGCGGAAATCGTTAACGCGGTTACCCGCGTGACCGACATCATGGGCGAAATTGCCTCTGCCTCTGACGAGCAGAGCCGCGGTATCGACCAGGTTGGTCAGGCGGTAGCCGAGATGGACCGCGTGACCCAGCAGAACGCCTCGCTGGTGGAGGAGTCTGCGGCGGCAGCGGCGGCGCTGGAAGATCAGGCCGCACGCCTGAACGAAGCGGTAGCGGTGTTCAAAATAACGCGTAATCAGGCGGTCAAAGCGGCACCGGTGAAAACCTATGTGCCAAAAGCGCAGCCAGCAGCGACGGCGTCTGAAGCGAACTGGGAAACGTTTTAACATCATGCCGGGTAAGGCGTAGCCGCCACCCGGCAAAATCATACCTCCGAAGCCGGAACAACCCTCGGTTTTTCCGGCTTCGCTCTTACCGCCATCACCACCCCCACCACCAGCAGCGCGATCCCGCAGGCCGTTAACAGCGGCGGCACGCTCTGGCGCATCAGGAAGGTGTACAGCAGCCCGGCCAGGGTTTCGAACACAATCAGCGGCCCTAAGATCACCGTCGGCAGCTTCTGGCTGGCAATGTTCCAGCACAGCGCGCCCACCCAGGAGCACAGCACCGCAATCGCAACCATTAAGCCTATAAAGACCCAGGGTCTTGGCCCGAAGGGCTGGGCAAATTCCGGCTGCTGATGACCCAGCCAGAGGCATGCGCCGGCATACCCCACTAACGAGACGGGGAGCGTGACCAGCGCCTGCGCCGTTGCCCACATCATCGGGTGTTTGTCCGGGTTCTCCCGCAGCCAGCGCGCATTGCGCAGGGCGTACCAGGCCCAGCACGCGACCGAGATGAACGCTAAAACGATCCCCGAACCGTAACGCCATAAGCTGAAGTCTGCCAGGCCGTGGCGCAGCTCGGCGATATTGACGCACACCAGCCCCACGGCGGTGCAGGCCAGGGCGGGTATCATTTTCGACCACGCCAGCTTGCCGTCCCGATGGCTATAAAGCAGATTCGCGAAGATGGGGATGACCACCGGCAGCGTGCCGATAATCATGGTCGACACCGGGGCACCGGTTCGCTGAATGGCGCTTGCCAGGCAGACGTAATAGATGAGATTGCCCATCATGGTCAGCGCCAGCGCGGTGCCCCAGTCCTGACGGCTGAGCTGTCGCAAGCGCGTACGCCCCAGCCATGCCAGAGGAAGGGCAATCAGCCCGAGCGCCAGATAACGTCCGGTAGACTGCAATATCGCCGGGTATTCCGGCACGATTAGAGGGCCGACAAAGATCAGCCCCCACATCAGACCTGCAAGCAGGGCATACAACACGCCGCTAATCATTTTTCCATCCACATTGATTTACTCTGCACTCAGTCTAGAAGGGGGAAACGCGCGCGTATTGTATGAGATTGCGCATTAGCGCCGGGTGACCTGTTTCTGGTAGCGCACGGGCGTAATGCCGTAGCGGCGGGTAAAGGCGCGGGTTAAATGCGACTGGTCGGTCAGCCCCGTTGCGGCGGCGACTTCGGCGGCGGGCATACCGTGGGTGAGAAACGCTTTGGCGCGCCACAGGCGGATGGCCATCAACATCTGGTGCGGCGTAACGTGAAAATGGGCTTTGAACTGGCGCTGGAAATGGTACGGGCTGAGCGAGACAACGTTCGCCAGTTCGTCCAGCGTCAGGGCGTGCATATAGTTGTCGTGCAAATACTCGCGCACGCGCTCGAAACGGTGTGCGCCTTCCTGAACCACCGGCGCGTGATGGGCTAGCGGCTGAAAGGTCTCGATCAGATCCAGCAATAAGCCTTTTTGCGCCAGCGGATCGTCCGTATGCCACAGGCCGTAAATTAGCCTGCCGATCTGCTGAGAGCGGTGCGGGTCGTAACGGGTTACGTCGCTGAACCACCAGTGGCGCAGGCCGGTTACCTCTTCCAGAAGATCGGGTTCGATGTAGACCATCCGGTAGCGCCAGCCGTCTTCGGTCGCGGACTCCCCGGTATGGATCTCGTCCGGGTTCATGGTAACAACGGATTTTTCAGGTGCGAGATGCTGGGTGCCGCGATAGCGAAAGCGTTGGGCGCCGGTTTCGATGGTGCCGATGCCGAAGGCTTCATGAGTGTGGGGCTCAAAGGCGTAGTCAGAGATATGCGCGTGATAGAGTTCAAGGCCCGGCAGCTGCGCCAGATGGCGAAAGCGCGCGCTGTCTCTCTCGTCAGTAAACTGTTCCGGTACGCCTTGCACGATGAGCCTCCTCATGGGTCATCACACCATTATCAGAGATGACCCGAGGGGATGCCACAAAAAATAACCAATCCGTAACAATTACAGAATGGCTTTGACGCTCTCCGCCAGCGGTGTGGTCGGGCGGCCGATCAGCTTGCTCAGGGTACGGCTGTCGTCAAACAGGCCGCCTTTGGACGCGCCCACGTCGGAGTCCGCCAGCATATCCGCCAGCCCGGCGGGTAAACCCACGCTCTTCAATGCGGCTGCAAAGTCCGCTTCGCTCAGGTTTTGATACGCCACAGGTTTACCACTCTGCTTACTCAGTTCCGCCGCCAGCTCGCTCAATGTCCAGCCGTGGTCGCCTGCCAGTTCGTATACCTTGCCCGCATGACCCTCTTCAGCGATCACTTTGGCTGCCGCCGCGGCATAGTCTGCGCGGGTGGCAGAGGCAATTTTGCCTTCGCCTGCGGCACCAATGAATACGCCGTGTTCCAGCGCAGGCGGCGCGCTCGCCAGGTAGTTTTCGGTGTACCAGCCGTTGCGCAGCAGGGCGTATGGCACGCCAGATTCTGCCAACGCTTTCTCGGTTTCGACATGTTCAACGTGCAGACCCAGCGGTGATTTATCCGCGTGCAGCAGGCTGGTGTAGGCGATAAATTTCACGCCTGCCGCTTTGGCGGCGTTGATCACGTTCTGGTGCTGGGTCGCGCGCTGGCCCACTTCGCTTGAGGAGATGAGCAGCAGCTTTTCCACGCCGCTCAGCGCGGCAGTAAAGGCGGCCTTATCGGTGTAATCCGCCTGACGAACCACAATACCCTGGTTGCTTAACGCTTCAGCTTTCGCCAGGTTACGAACAATGGCAACAATCTGGTTTGCTGGAACGGTTTTCAGCAGTTCTTCAATAACGTGCTGGCCAAGCTGGCCGGTAGCGCCGGTAATCGCGATCATGATAAATCTCCTTCGTGTTTGTCTGGTGTTGTGGCACACTATCACCATAGCTAACTTTTAGTAAGTACGCACAAAAAGGTAAGTATGAAAAAAACGATCCCAACGCTCAGCGAGCAAATGCGCGATGGCAATCTCTTCGCGGAACAGTGCCCTTCACGGGAGGTGCTTAAACACGTTACCAGCCGCTGGGGCGTGCTGATTCTGCTGGCTCTGCGCGGAGGAACGCACCGTTTTAGCGAGCTGCGCCATAAAATGGGCGGGGTGAGCGAAAAGATGCTGTCCCAGTCGCTTCAGGCGCTGGAGCAGGACGGGTTTGTCGATCGCGTGTCGTATCCGGTCGTGCCGCCGCACGTCGAGTATAGCCTGACACCGATGGGCATTGAGGTGAGCGAGAAAGTCGCCGCGCTGGCGGACTGGATTGAAGTCAATACGCCGAAGGTGATGGCGAATCGGGATGAGCGTGCGGCGTAAAAGCCGGGTGGCGGTTTCGCCTTACCCGGCACAATCACCGCTACCTGCTTAAATCCACCTGATAAATCGCGAACCCGATATCATCCGTCGCAACCTTCTTCATCGGATACTGCGCCTTATCCTTAATAAACGCGGCTGCTTTATCGGACGGTGACGTTTCAAAGCGGATATCCAGTTTCGCATCGCTGTGGATTGGCGCAAGACGCCAGTTGTTATCCACCGCCGGGTGAATTTCGCCCGCCTTCTTCGACTCCGCGCCGATCCACGCCGCCAGCACCGAGCGGTTTTCGTCCGGTGACGCAAAAGCGATGTGGCTATCGCCCGTACCGGCAAACTTGCCGCCGTAGGCGCGGTAGTTATTGGTCACGACCAGGAAGGTTGCATTCGGGTCGATCGCCTTGCCGTTGAACGTCAGGTTTTTGATGCGTTCGGCCTGCGGGTTAATCGCCTGGCACTCGCCGTCATATTTCGCCGGCTGGGTGACGTCAATCTGGTAATTTACGCCGTCGATCACGTCGAAGTTGTAGGTGCGGAAGCCGTCCCAGTTAATCAGCGGCTGTGGTTTACTGCTCTTCGGGTCGATCTGGTTAAACTGCCCGGCGGAGCACTCCAGCCACTCCTTCACCTCTTTCCCCGTGGCTTTAACCACCACCAGGGTATTCGGGTAGAGATAGAGATCGGCGGCGTTACGGAAGGTCAGCTGGCCTTTTTCGACCTCAACATAGCTTGCCGGGTCGTTCTTGCGTCCGCCCACTTTGAATGGCGCTGCGGCAGACAGCACCGGCAGCTTTGCCAGATCCGGATCGCCCTGAACAAAGTGTTCGGCATAGGCTTTCTGGGCCATGTTGACCACCTGAACGGTCGGATCATCCTGCACCAGCGCCAGGAAGCTGTACATGTTGTCGGCGGATTTGCCGATCGGCTTGCTGACGAATTCGCGGGTGGCGTCGTGGTCGTGCTTCAGCACGTCGACCAGCTTTTTATCTTCACCTGCCAGGGATTTTTTAGCCGCCGCGTCGTAAATCGGGCGCGCTTCGGCTTTTGACTGCGTCACCTTCCAGCTGCCGCTGTCGTTATTTAGCACCAGATCCACCACGCCAAGGTGGTCGCCCCACATGCCCGGCATCACCGACGGCACGCCGTTGAGCGTCCCTTTCTCGATATCCGCCCCTTTAATGCTGGCGAAATCTTTGCCCGGGAAAACGGCGTGAGCGTGGCCGAACAGGATCGCGTCAACGCCCGGGACTCCGCTCAGATAATAAACGGAGTTCTCCGCCATGGCCTGGTACGGGTCGGCTGACAGGCCTGAGTGAGCCACCACGACAACGACATCCGCACCTTTCGCACGCATTTCCGGCACGTACTTGCGCGCGGTTTCGGTAATGTCATTAACGGTCACTTTGCCGTCGAGGTTGGCTTTATCCCAGGTCATGATCTGCGGCGGTACGAAGCCGATATAGCCGATTTTCAGCGTCTGCTTTTTACCGTCCCGATCGACAACTTCACTCTCTTTAATCAGGTATGGGGTAAAGAGCGGCTTTTGCGTCTTAACGTCGATGATATTGGCGTTAACGTACGGGAACTTCGCGCCGGCCAGCGCATCGTGCAGGTATTTCAGGCCGTAGTTGAATTCGTGGTTGCCCAGGTTGCCGACGGCATAGTCCAGCGTGTTCATCGCTTTATAAACGGGATGGATCTCGCCTTTCTTCAGACCTTTCGCCGCCATGTAGTCGCCGAGCGGGCTGCCCTGAATGAGATCGCCGTTGTCCACCAGCACGCTATTTTTGACTTCACCCCGCGCGGCGTTGATCAAACTTGCTGTACGTACCAGTCCGAATTTTTCCGTAGGGGTATCTTTGTAGTAATCGAAGTCCATCATATTGCTGTGCAGATCGGTCGTTTCCAGAATACGCAGATCTACCGTCGCCGCCTGCACGCTCGCTGCAATCAGCGTCGCCAGAAGCGTTGCACTAAACTTAATCATCAGAGGAGTCCTTTTTTCGATCCGTTCCACAAAAGAGTATGTATCTATCGTTTGTTGCTTACAGAAATGTGAATCCTGACAGAAAAAAGCGACCTGAAACCGGAATTGCTTCACAGATAGCGGAATTGTTCACATTACGATATAACTAAAACAAAGAGTTAACCTCACTGCGTTAACAAAGAGGTGGAAAATGCTAGATAAGATTTGTCAGCTCGCACGGGATGCGGGAGATGCCATCATGCAGGTGTATGACGGTGTTAAACCGATGGAGGTCGTCAGCAAGGCGGACGACTCCCCGGTCACGGCGGCCGATATCGCGGCGCATAAGGTGATCCTGCAAGGTCTGCAGGCCTTAACGCCGGATATCCCCGTTCTGTCTGAAGAAGCGCCGCAAAGCTGGGACGAGCGCCAGCACTGGCAGCGCTACTGGCTGGTCGATCCGCTGGACGGGACAAAAGAGTTCATCAAGCGCAACGGTGAGTTCACCGTCAATATTGCCCTGATTGAGAAGGGTAAAGCGGTGCTCGGCGTGGTCTACGCGCCGGTAATGAAGGTGATGTACAGCGCTGCAGAAGGGAAGGCCTGGAAGGAGGAGTGCGGCGTACGCAAGCAGATCCAGGTGCGCGATGCCCGTCCACCGCTGGTGGTGATTAGCCGCTCGCACAGCGACAGCGAGCTGGAGGAATACCTGCAACAGCTGGGTGAACACCAGACCACCTCGATTGGCTCGTCGCTGAAATTCTGCCTGGTGGCGGAAGGTCAGGCGCAGCTGTATCCGCGCTTTGGGCCAACCAACGTCTGGGATACCGCGGCAGGCCATGCCGTTGCCGCGGCCGCCGGGGCGCATGTCCATGACTGGCAGGGCAAGCCGCTGGACTATACCCCGCGCGAATCATTCCTCAACCCCGGCTTCCGCGTCTCTCTTTACTGAGCCAGCAGTTTGTGCAGCAGGGCGACAACCTGCTGCACCTCTTCCTGAGTTAACGCGCCGTCTTTCACCCACTGCACGCGGCCGTCCTTATCCAGCACGATAATCGCGGAGCTCTCTTCTTCAAGCTGCCAGGCCTTACGCGTTACGCCGTTGCTGTCGACGATAAACTGCGACCACGGGTAGAGCTTTTTATTGCTCTCAAGGCTTGAGCGCACAAACATCCCGGAGCCAGGAATGGCATCATCGGTGTTCACAATCGTGGTGGTCTGGTAGCGGTCATGGGGGAATTTTGCGGCCTTGATCGCCTCCACCAGGCTGGCATTCTTCTCTTTTGCGGATGTACGACCGGCAATATGTTGTACAACTCTCACTTTGCCCGCGAGCTGCGCGCTATTCCAGGCTTTATAGCTAAACTTATCATTGTCGAGAATCAATTCTCCCCGGTCAGCAATGCCGACTGGCGGTACACGTTGTCCTTTTTCAATGCTGTGAGCGGAAGCCCACAGGGGCAGCAGCAGACAAGCTGCCGCAAGGATATTACGTAGGGTCATGGCGTTTCCTTATTGTTTGCAGGTGATCCGACCACTTGGTCATACGCTTTTAATCATAAGTGCGATCAATGTGGTTTTCCCGCAATCCCAGTGCCAGTTTGCGGGTGAACGCACATATCCATGAAAAAACGACGGCTTATACTGCTCTCTATCACGCTTTGCAAAGATTATTCTGAATAATTGTAATCAAACGGTAAATAAACTTATGCACACTGGGTAACACCGTAGTTCTGGTCTATAGTCATTGGGCATCAAAATTTGCGCTCAGGACAGTCGGGCCGATTGTGGCACCGCAAGAGCGTATGATTCGCAGGAGATACAAGAATGAAAATTTTCCAACGCTACAACCCGCTTCAGGTGGCGAAGTACGTGAAGATCCTGTTCCGTGGACGGTTGTACATCAAGGATGTTGGCGCTTTTGAGTTTGATAAGGGCAAGATCCTTGTCCCAAAAGTGAAGGACAAACAGCACCTGTCTGTGATGTCCGAAGTCAACCGTCAGGTTATGCGTCTGCAAACTGAGATGGCTTAACCAACGTGCTATGCAGTAGGTAGTTAAAAAGACGGCTCCCGATGGGAGCCGTTGATGTTTGTGGGGGTAGGTACGTTATGCCGACACCTTCTCTTCCGCGTCCGGCAGCTTCGGCACCAGTACGGTCGGCTTGTTGTCAATACGCGTCACCAGCAGCTGGTCGATGCGGTAGTTATCAATATCCACCACCTCAAACTTGTAGCCGGAGAACTTCACCGAGTCGGTGCGTTTCGGGATTTTACGCAGCATAAACATCATAAAGCCGCCGATGGTTTCGTAGTTACCGGACTGCGGGAACTCGTCGATATCCAGCACGCGCATGACGTCTTCAATCGGCGTACCGCCGTCGATCAGCCATGAATTATCGTCACGCTGAACAATCTGCTCTTCCAGTCCCTGGCCAACCAGGTCTCCCATCAGCGTGGTCATCACGTCGTTCAGCGTGATGATACCCACCACCAGCGCGTATTCATTCATGATCACCGCGAAGTCTTCCCCGGCGGTTTTGAAACTTTCCAGCGCTTCGGAGAGCGTCAGGGTGTCCGGCACAATCAGGGTATTGCGGATCTGCACGCCGCTGTTGAGCGCCAGGCTCTGGTTTGCCAGCACGCGGTTCAGCAGGTCTTTGGAGTCGACGTAACCGATGATGTGGTCGATATCTTCATTACAGACCAGGAACTTGGAGTGAGGATGCTGCGCTACTTTGTTCTTCAGGCTCTGCTCATCTTCATGTAAATCGAACCAGATAATGTTTTCGCGGCCCGTCATGGAAGAGGGCACGGTACGGGATTCCAGTTCAAATACGTTCTCAATCAGCTCGTGTTCCTGCTTACGCAGCACTCCGGCCAGCGCGCCGGCTTCCACCACCGCATAAATGTCGTCAGAGGTGATGTCGTCTTTACGCACCATTGGCAGCTTAAAGATGCGGAAAATCACGTTCGCCAGGCCGTTGAAGAACCACACCAGCGGACGAAACACATACAGACAGAAGCGCATCGGGTTGATGATACGCAAAGCTACAGCTTCTGGCGCAATCATACCGATGCGTTTCGGGGTCAGGTCTGCAAAGAGGATGAACAGGCCGGTTACCAGCGAGAAGGAGAGAATAAAGCTCAGCTGTTCGGCAAGCTCAGCGGACATGTATTTGACAAAGAGGCTATAAAACGCTGGAGAAAAGGCCGCATCGCCCACGATACCGCCGAGAATGGCGACCGCGTTAAGGCCAATCTGCACCACGGTGAAGAACATGCCGGGATTTTCCTGCATTTTCAGGATGCGGGTGGCATTGATGTTGCCCTCGTCGGCAAGCAGCTTCAGTTTGATTTTACGGGACGCGGCCAGCGAGATCTCAGATATCGAGAAAAATGCACTGACGGCAATAAGACAAAGTATTACTAAAATACTGTTTAACATAGTTTATCCGGCTTCTCGCCAGATCCTCAGAAGGGGAGTTGATACCATTTGTGTGAAAACACGTAGAACGTCAGCTCGTAGCGTTGAGCCGATTATTTCAGCGGTAGTATAGCGTAAAGAGATGTAAATCTGCCAGAGGTCACATTTTTGGCATAAAACAGACCGGACAGCGTGCGCTGTCCGGTACGGGTGACGATTTAACGGTTAATAATCAGGCCAGCTGTGGCGGCAGGCAGACGCCGATGCCCCCGATGCCGCAGTAGCCGTACGGGTTTTTGTGCAGATACTGCTGATGATCGTCCTCGGCATAGTAGAACGGCTTCGCGGTGGCGATTTCCGTGGTCACCTCGCGCGTATCGCCTGCTTCACGCATGGCCTGCTGGAAACGCTCAAGGCTGGCGCGCGCGGCGGCGTCCTGCTCAGGCGTGAGCGGATAAATGGCCGAGCGATACTGTGTGCCGTGGTCGTTGCCCTGACGCATGCCCTGCGCCGGGTCGTGGTTTTCCCAAAAGACCTGCAGGAGCTGTTCGTAGCTGATGACCGTCGGGTCATATACCACGCGTACCGCTTCCGCATGGCCGGTTTCGCCGGAGCAGACTTCGCGGTAGGTTGGATTCGGCGTATAACCGCCCGTGTAGCCGGCCGCGGTGCTGTAAACGCCGGGCAGTTGCCAGAAGAGGCGCTCAACGCCCCAGAAGCAGCCCATGGCGAACAGGGCGATTTCCATTCCATCAGGAACGTTGGTCATTGAATGGTTATTGACGGCGTGTAAGGTCGCCACAGGCATAGGGGTGTTGCGTCCCGGTAATGCATCAGCTTGTGAAACCAGATGCTTCTTGTCGAATAAACTCACGATGGGGCCTCCCGGGGTGCGATGTTTCGGTTAAGGTTGTCACGAAGCGTTTAATTGAACACAATAAATGCGCTGAATGAGACTAGATTTAATCATAAGAAATATTTGGGTGTTACACCCGTTTTCAACCCACGTTTTGGTTTTTGGCTTCCGGGCCGTATTTTGCCGCACGGCGGCGCTTCATTTGCTTCCAGGGTGGAAAAGGGATATTCAGGAGAAAACGTGACAAAAATCCGCCAGTTATGTTTAGTCAGTGTATTGCTGACAAGCGGGGTTGCCAGCGCGGCGAATGTCCGTTTGCAGGTTGAGGGGTTATCCGGGACGCTGGAAAAAAACGTGCGTGCGCAGCTGTCGACCATCCAGAGCGATGAGGTGACGCCGGACCGGCGTTTTCGCGCGCGCGTGGATGACGCGATCCGTGAAGGGCTAAAAGCGCTGGGGTATTACGAACCCACCATTGATTTCGATCTCCGCCCGCCGCCAAAGAAGGGGCGTCAGGTGCTTATTGCCCGCGTCTCGCCGGGCGAGCCGGTGCTGATTGGCGGCACGAACGTCATCCTGCGCGGCGGCGCGCGTACCGACCGCGACTACCTGGACCTGCTCAGCACGCGGCCGAAAATCGGCACCGTGCTCAACCACGGTGACTACGACCACTTCAAAAAAGAGCTGACGAGCGTCTCTCTGCGCAAGGGCTACTTCGACAGCCAGTTCAATAAAAGCCAACTGGGCATCGCGCTGGAGCGACGTCAGGCCTTCTGGGATATTGACTACGACAGCGGCGAACGCTACCGCTTTGGCGATGTAACGTTTGAAGGTTCGCAAATTCGTGAAGAGTATCTGCAAAACCTCGTGCCGTTTAAAAAAGGCGATTACTACCAGTCGAGCGATCTGGCGGAGCTGAACCGTCGCCTCTCCGCTACCGGCTGGTTTAACTCCGTGGTTGTCGCACCGGAATTTGATAAGTCTCGCAAAACCAAGGTGTTGCCGCTGCATGGCGTTGTCTCGCCGCGCACCGAGAACACCATTGAGACCGGTGTTGGCTACTCGACAGACGTCGGTCCGCGCGTGAAGACCTCCTGGAAAAAGCCGTGGATGAACTCCTACGGCCACAGCCTGACCACCAGCGCCAGCATTTCCGCACCGGAACAGCAGCTTGATTTCAGCTATAAAATACCGCTGCTGAAAAACCCGCTTGAGCAATATTACCTGGTGCAGGGCGGCTTTAAGCGTACCGATTTGAACGATACCGAGCAGGACTCGACGACGCTTGCGGTTTCACGCTTCTGGGATCTCTCCAGCGGCTGGCAGCGCGCCATTAACCTGCGCTGGAGCCTTGATCACTTTACCCAGGCAAACGTCACCAACACCACTATGCTGCTTTATCCGGGCGTGATGATCAGCCGTACCCGCTCGCGCGGCGGCCTGATGCCAACCTGGGGTGATTCACAGCGTTACTCTATCGACTACTCCAATACGATGTGGGGCTCTGACGTCGACTTCACGGTGGTGCAGGCGCAAAACGTCTGGATCCGCACGCTGTATGACAAACACCGCTTTGTGATGCGCGGCAATCTCGGCTGGATTGAGACGGGTGATTTCGAGCGCGTTCCGCCGGACCTGCGCTTCTTCGCCGGGGGCGACCGCAGCATTCGCGGGTATAAGTACAAATCGATCTCACCTGAAAACGAAAAAGGCCAACTGACCGGGGCATCCAAACTGGCGACCGGATCGCTGGAGTATCAGTACAACGTCAGCGGCAAGTGGTGGGGCGCAATGTTTGTTGACGGTGGTGAAGCGGTGAACGATATCCGCCGCAGCGATTTCAAAACCGGTGCAGGCGTGGGCGTACGCTGGCAATCACCCGTCGGACCTATCAAGCTCGATTTCGCCGTGCCGGTGGGCGACAAAGATGAACACGGATTACAGTTTTACATCGGTCTGGGGCCTGAATTATGAGTTTATGGAAGAAAATAAGCCTCGGGGTGCTGATTTTTATCGTGCTGCTGCTCGGTACGGTGGCGTTTCTGGTGGGAACGACGACCGGGCTGCATCTGCTGTTTAACGCCGCGAACCGTTGGGTGCCGGGGCTGGAAATTGGTCAGGTAACGGGCGGCTGGCGAGACCTGCGTCTGAAGAACATCCGCTACGAGCAGCCGGGCGTGGCGGTCAACGCCGGGGAATTCCATCTCGCGGTGAAGCTGGGCTGCCTGCGGGATAGCAAGCTCTGCGTGAACGATCTGTCGCTAAAAGACGTCAACGTGGCGATAGACTCAAAGAAAATGCCGAAGTCTGCGCCGGTTGAGGAAGAGGACAGCGGCCCGTTGAATCTCTCCACGCCGTACCCGATTGCGCTCTATCGGGTGGCGCTCGATAACGTCAATATCAAAATCGACGACACCACCGTTTCGGTGATGGATTTCACCTCCGGCCTGCGCTGGCAGGAGAAAAACCTCACCCTGACGTCAACCTCGCTGCAGGGGTTGCTGATCGCGCTGCCGAAAGTGGCGGACGTGGCGCAGGAAGAGATCGTCGAACCGAAGATCCAGAACCCGCAGCCGGAAGAGAAGCCGCTGGGCGAAACGCTGAAAGAACTCTTCTCGAAGCCTGTCCTGCCTGAAATGACCGACGTGCATCTGCCGCTGAACCTCAACATTGAGGAGTTCAAAGGCGAGCAGCTGCGCCTGACCGGCGACACCGATCTGACGGTCTTTAACATGCTGCTGAAAGTCAGCAGCATTGACGGCAACATGAAGCTCGACGCGCTGGATATCGATACCAACCAGGGCTCGGTGAACGCGTCAGGCAACGCCCTGCTGCGCGACAGCTGGCCGGTGGATATCACCCTCAATAGCGCCCTGAATATCGACCCGCTGAAGGGCGAAAAAGTGAAGGTTAAAGTGGGCGGGGCGCTGCGCGAGAAGCTGGATATCGGGGTGAATCTCTCCGGCCCGGTAGACATGGCCCTGCGCGCGCAAACCCAGCTGGCGGAAGCCGGGCTGCCGCTCAATCTGGAGGTTGTCAGCAAGCAGCTTTACTGGCCGTTTACCGGCGAAAAACAGTATCAGGCCGACGATCTGAAGCTGAAGCTGAGCGGCAAGATGACCGACTACACGCTCTCGTTCCGCACTGCGGTGAAGGGGCAGGGCGTGCCGCCCGCGACCATCACGCTGGATGCAAAAGGCAACGAACAGCAGGTTAACCTCGACAAGCTGACCGTCGCGGCGCTGGAAGGCAAAACGGAACTGACCGCGCTGCTCGACTGGCAGCAGGCGATCAGCTGGCGCGGCGAGCTGAAGCTGACGGGAATTAACACCGCCAAAGAGGTGCCGGACTGGCCGTCGAAGCTGGACGGGCTGATCAAAACCCGCGGCAGCCTCTACGGCGGCACGTGGCAGATGGACGTGCCGGAAATCAAGCTCACCGGGAACGTGAAGCAGAACAAGGTGAACGTTGAAGGCTCGGTGAAGGGCAACAGCTACCTGCAGTGGATTATCCCGGGACTGCACGTGGCGCTGGGCCGCAACACGGCGGATATCAAAGGCGAGCTGGGGGTAAAAGATCTCAATCTTGACGCCACCATCGACGCGCCGAATCTGGATAACGCCCTGCCGGGTCTGGGCGGTACGGCGAAAGGACTCCTGAAAGTGCGCGGCACCGTGGACGCGCCGCAGCTGTTGGCAGATATCACCGCCAACAATCTGCGCTGGCAGGAGCTGAGCGTTGCCCGCGTCCGCGTGGAAGGGGATGTGAAATCCACCGATCAGATCGGCGGCAACCTGAACCTGCGCGTGGAGCGCATTTCCCAGCCGGACGTGAACATCAGCCTGGTGACTCTGGACGCCAAAGGGAACGAGAAGCAGCACGACCTCCAGCTGCGCGTGCAGGGCGAGCCCGTCTCCGGCCAGCTTCACCTGACCGGCAGCTTCGACCGGAAGGAAACGCGCTGGAAAGGAACGCTGGACAACACCCGCTTCAACACCCCGGTGGGGCCGCTGGCGCTGTCGCGCTCCATTGCGCTGGACTACCGCAACGCCGAGCAGAAGATCAACATCGGGCCTCACTGCTGGACCAACCCGAACGCGGAGCTGTGCGTGCCGCAGACCATTGATGCGGGGGCGGAAGGGCGCGCGCAGATCAACCTGAACCGCTTCGATCTGGCGATGCTGAAACCGTTTATGCCGGACACCACGCAGGCCAGCGGCGTCTTCAGCGGGAAAGCCGATGTCGCCTGGGACACCACCAAAGAGGGGCTGCCGCAGGGCAGCGTCACGCTTTCCGGCCGTAACGTGAAGGTAACGCAGGAGGTGAACGATGCGACGCTGCCGGTGGCCTTCGACACCCTGAATGTGAGTGCAGACCTGCATAACAACCGTGCGGAGCTGGGGTGGCTTATCCGTCTGACCAACAACGGCCAGATGGACGGGCAGATACAGATTACCGATCCGCAGGGGCGGCGCAATCTGGGCGGCAACGTCAATATTCGTAACTTCAACCTGGCGATGGTCAACCCAATCTTCGCCCGCGGGGAAAAAGCCGAGGGCATGGTGAATGCCAACCTGCGCCTGGCGGGCAACGCGCAAAGCCCTCAGCTGTTCGGCCAGCTGCGGCTCAGCGGTGTGGATATCGACGGTAACTTTATGCCATTCGATATGCAGCCCAGCCAGATTGCGATGAACTTCAACGGCATGAGCTCGACGCTGAACGGCTCGGTATTAACTCAGCAGGGGCAAATCAACCTGAGCGGCGACGCGGACTGGAGCCAGCTCGACAACTGGCGCGCCCGTATTGCCGCGAAAGGCAGTAAGGTGCGCATCACCGTACCGCCAATGGTGCGCCTGGACGTCTCGCCGGACGTGGTCTTTGAGGCGACGCCAAGCCTCTTCACCCTGGATGGCCGCGTGGACGTGCCGTGGGCGCGCATCGTGGTTCACGAGGTGCCGGAAAGCGCGGTTGGCGTCTCCAGTGATGAAGTTATGCTCAATGAAAATCTGAAACCTGCCGAAGAGAAGAGCGCTGGCATACCGATTAATAGTAACCTTATCGTGCACGTGGGAAATAACGTGCGGTTGGATGCGTTTGGGCTGAAGGCGAGGCTCACGGGCGACCTGAAAGTGGCGCAGGATAAACAAGGGCTTGGCCTCAACGGGCAGATCAATATTCCTGAAGGGCGTTTCCATGCCTATGGTCAGGATCTGATTGTCCGTAAAGGCGAGCTGCTGTTCTCCGGTCCACCGGATCAACCGCTGTTGAATATCGAAGCGATTCGTAACCCGGAAGCGACGGAAAACGACGTCATTGCTGGCGTACGCGTCACCGGCTCTGCCGACGAACCGAAGGCGGAGATCTTCTCCGACCCGGCGATGTCGCAGCAGGAAGCCCTCTCTTATCTGCTGCGCGGACAGGGTCTGGACAGCGGACAAAGCGACAGTGCGGCGATGACCTCAATGTTGGTCGGTCTGGGGGTTGCACAAAGTGGGCAGGTTGTGGGTAAAATCGGCGAGACGTTCGGCGTAAGCAATCTGGCGCTGGACACCCAGGGCGTGGGTGACTCCTCGCAGGTGGTGGTCAGCGGCTATGTACTGCCGGGTCTGCAGGTAAAATATGGTGTGGGGATCTTTGACTCACTGGCAACACTCACGTTACGCTATCGCCTGATGCCTAAGCTATATCTGGAAGCAGTGTCCGGCGTAGACCAGGCACTTGATCTGCTCTATCAGTTTGAGTTTTAGCAATGCGAATATTTGTCTACGGCAGTTTACGAACCAGGCAAGGCAACAGTCACTGGATGACCAATGCCCAGCTACTGGGGAATTACAATATCGAGAACTACCAGTTGTACAGCCTGGGCCACTATCCAGGCGCGGTTCCCGGCGAAGGAACAGTACAGGGTGAAGTTTATCGTATTGATAATGCTACACTTGCCGAACTTGATGCCTTGCGCACCAGGGGCGGTGAATACGCTCGCCAGTTGATCCAGACACCGTACGGAAGCGCGTGGATGTATGTCTACCAGCGTCCGGTCGACGGGTTAACGCGGATTGTAAGCGGTAACTGGTTAGACAGAGACCAGTACTGAAAAACGACAACGCCACCGTGAGGTGGCGTTGTTTTTTTCACTTTCAATTCTCTTCTGTATCCCTGCGTCGGGTTAAAAAAAGAGGAACGAACAGCATGATGTATGGGGCAATAAGCCATAAAAAACACAAGGCGCGTGAACGGCCATAGTAGTTTATGCATCGCGTATTGCTTGATATGACGGGCAGGAAAAACAGTAAAAACAGCAAAATCGCATAATCGCTTCGATAAGGGATCCATAAGTAAAACAAAAACCAGGCAAGTTGGAATGTCAGGATGCAGAGATACTGCCATTTGCTGTCTTTGCCGTAACAGTCAAACGCCTTTATGTAGCCCATCTTTATGCTTTGAAGAAAGAAACTTAGCATGTATAACGCTCACGATCGCGACGGTCAGAAGCGTGCTCGTCAGCAACGCTCCTAAAAAATAGCTGTGGGTGATATCAGTAGCACCCGAGCTTAAAGTATGTAATTTACTATATCCTCTATCTA
This sequence comes from Enterobacter cloacae complex sp. P13B, assembly GCF_014895915.1. Classification (NCBI taxonomy): domain Bacteria; kingdom Pseudomonadati; phylum Pseudomonadota; class Gammaproteobacteria; order Enterobacterales; family Enterobacteriaceae; genus Enterobacter; species Enterobacter cloacae complex sp. P13B. The sequence goes on along the minus strand of NZ_JADBQN010000018.1, from coordinate 53,168 downwards.
CTGCAACAAAAAGCGTATATAGCCCGATGTTAATAAAGAACTGAAGCAGACAAGAAGTGACAATATTCGCTGGAATTCTTTTTAATATAGTGAGCAACGTATAAATAATACTTGCTGAAAGAGCGAAGTAAAGCCCGTTAAATAAACTGGATAGTAAGGGGCTGTTTATTTCGCTGAATATTAAATTATCGCTTCCATAATACCATGCCAGATATTGAGTATACGTACTTCTGCCAAAGATAAAGGAGGCAATAATAATGACGAGTAGACTTACGATATGGATTTTCTTACTCATAATTTTGCTCCCTTAGAAAGCAGTTCCTTCATCGTTTTACTGGCCTCCAGCTGATCTTTGATTATGGCAAGGTCACGATTGTTGTGATTATATTTTGCAATAGCGGTTGGCGTTCCTTTACCACCATTGTCCATAAAGAAGACAATATCCTTACGACCATAAAGAAGGACCTGTGGGATGGGATCACGCCCATAGCTCACCGCCTGAGGAAGGGAGTGAATAGACTCTGTCGTGAGGAAGCGAGGAATATTTTCATGCTCAATATTGCCTAAAGGTGTAGTGGCTACAAGAGAGCCGATAAAATCAGTCGTATACACTAACGTATCTGTATCTTTGGTCGTTACTTTCGAGCCCGTAAGATATTTTATCTGTTGCCAAAGTGTAATATCTTTTGGGGTAACCTTAACACCATCCATAAACATATCTTGCTTGCGTTTTAGCTGAATGACAGTGCGGTGTACCTGTGTCAAAGAGGGGCTGATTTCCCCAACGGAAGGCATAAGTCCATCGCGGGAATATAGCCTTTCAATAATAAAGTAAATTCCAGTTGGGCGGGCAACATCAATGTTAATGGATGACATATGAATCCTGTAATCAATGGGGATTAATGCTCATTATGACAGTATGTGATTAATTGACAGCCTATTCAACCACTCCCACCATAAATGAGAGGGTGTCTTTGTTGTATTAACATGAAAGCCAAAGGGAATGGGATTTATCTTAAAAGCTAATGTATGCTGCTTTTAACAAAGATAAAAAAAGCCCCAGTATGCGGGGCTTTCATCAATCGACAGTAAGAATTACTTCTTAGCAGCGCGTTCGAAAGAGGCGATGATTTCTGCTTTCGCCGCTTCTGCGTTGTCCCAGCCTTCAACCTTAACCCATTTACCTTTTTCGAGGTCTTTGTAGTGCTCGAAGAAGTGGGCGATCTGCGCTTTCAGCAGCTCTGGCAGGTCATTCACATCTTTAATGTGATCGTACTCTTTGCTCAGCTTGGTGTGCGGTACCGCAACCAGCTTCGCATCTTCACCCGCTTCGTCAGTCATCTTCAGCACGCCAACAGGACGGCAGCGAATGACGGAGCCTGGCTGCAGTGGGTATGGCGTTGGAACCAGCACGTCAACCGGGTCACCGTCCAGAGACAGGGTGTGGTTGATGTAGCCGTAGTTGCACGGATAGAACATGGCGGTAGACATGAAACGGTCAACGAACAGCGCACCGGTGTCTTTGTCGATTTCGTATTTGATTGGATCTGCGTTGGCCGGGATTTCAATAACAACGTAGATGTCTTCTGGCAGTTCTTTACCCGCTGGGACGTTGAGTAAGCTCATGTCGGTGTCCTTTAAAATGGATGGTAAACAAGTGGCAGGTATTATAGCCAACTCACGCTGAATGTCTCCGCCTCTTTTCGCATTCTCTCCCCGCAAGCCCCACTTTTCAGACCGTTTCCATGACAGGAAAATCCATAAACTCAGCCGCATTTTTAATGGTGAAATGAAAGCGATTACAAACTTGTGATTAACATTTTATTCACTTTCCTGAAGTGTGATGTAACGCAATTCGTTACATATTTCATTGGCTATAGTCATTTCGCAGAACATCTTTTAACCAACAATAAACACCCCTACGAGGACGCTCATATGTGGAAGCGCTTACTTCTTGTCACAGCAGTTTCGGCAGCCATGTCGTCTATGGCGATGGCCGCTCCCTTAACCGTAGGTTTTTCGCAAGTTGGCTCTGAATCCGGCTGGCGTGCGGCGGAAACCAACGTTGCGAAAAGCGAGGCTCAGAAACGCGGCATCACCCTGAAAATCGCCGATGGTCAGCAAAAGCAGGAAAACCAGATAAAAGCCGTGCGCTCGTTTATCGCCCAGGGCGTGGATGCCATCTTTATTGCACCAGTGGTGGCGACCGGCTGGGAACCGGTTCTGAAGGAAGCGAAAGACGCTGAAATTCCGGTCTTCCTGCTCGACCGTTCCATCGATGTTAAAGACAAATCTCTCTATATGACCACCGTCACCGCTAATAACGTGCTTGAAGGGCAGTTAATTGGCGACTGGCTGATTAAACAGGTCGACGGCAAGCCGTGTAACGTCGTTGAACTGCAGGGCACCGTCGGCGCGAGCGTGGCCATCGACCGTAAGAAAGGGTTTGCTGAGGCCATTGCCAAAGCGCCAAACATCAAGATTATCCGCTCCCAGTCCGGCGACTTTACCCGCAGTAAGGGTAAAGAGGTCATGGAGAGCTTTATCAAGGCTGAAAACAACGGCAAGAATATCTGCATGGTTTACGCCCACAATGATGACATGGCGATCGGGGCGATTCAGGCGATTAAAGAAGCGGGCCTGAAGCCGGGCAAAGATATCCTCACCGGCTCTATCGACGGCGTGCCGGACATCTACAAAGCGATGATCGACGGTGAAGCCAATGCCAGCGTCGAGCTGACGCCGAACATGGCGGGCCCGGCATTCGACGCGCTGGAGAAATTCAAGAAAGACGGCACGATGCCTGAGAAGGTGACCGTCACCAAGTCCACGCTCTACCTGCCTGATACAGCGAAAGAAGAGTTAGAGAAGAAGAAAAATATGGGCTACTGATCCAGTGAAATTGCCGGGTGGCGCTGCGCTTACCCGGCCTACGGGAACGTGCCGGGGACGTGAATATGAAAACTGAACAACACCAGGAAATCCTCCGCACAGAGGGCTTGAGTAAATTCTTCCCCGGCGTAAAGGCGCTGGATAGCGTTGATTTCAGCCTGCGGCGCGGTGAGATCATGGCGCTGCTGGGCGAGAACGGCGCGGGAAAATCGACGCTGATTAAATCGCTGACGGGCGTTTATCACGCCGATCGCGGCACCATCTGGCTGGAAGGCAACGCCATTTCGCCAAAAAATACCGCCCACGCCCAGCAGTTGGGGATCGGAACGGTTTACCAGGAAGTGAACCTGCTGCCGAATATGTCGGTGGCGGACAACCTGTTTATTGGCCGCGAGCCACGCCGCTTTGGCCTGCTGCGCCGCAAAGAGATGGAGGCGCGCGCCACGAAGCTGATGGAGTCCTACGGCTTCTCCCTCGACGTTCGCGAGCCGCTGAACCGCTTTTCCGTGGCGATGCAGCAGATCGTCGCCATCTGTCGCGCGATCGATCTCTCTGCGAAGGTGCTGATCCTCGATGAACCCACCGCCAGCCTCGATACCCAGGAAGTGGAGATGCTCTTCACCCTGATGCGCCAGCTGCGCGATCAGGGCGTGAGCCTGATCTTCGTCACGCACTTCCTCGATCAGGTGTATGAGGTGAGTGACCGCATTACGGTGCTGCGCAACGGCAGCTTTGTCGGCTGCCGCGAAACCCGCGAGCTGCCGCAGATCGAGCTGGTGAAAATGATGCTGGGCCGCGAGCTGGAAACCAACGCGCTCAAGCGCGCGGGCCGCACGTTGCTGAGTGAAAAACCGGTTGCCGCGTTCAGCGATTACGGCAAGAAAGGCGTGATATCGCCGTTTAACCTTGAGGTGCGTCCCGGCGAAATTGTCGGGCTGGCGGGCCTGCTAGGCTCGGGCCGAACCGAAACCGCCGAGGTGATCTTCGGGATCAAGCCTGCCGACAGCGGCACCGCGCTGATCAAGGGCAAACCGCAAACCCTGCGATCGCCGCATCAGGCCTCCTGTCTGGGCGTTGGCTTCTGCCCGGAAGACCGGAAAACGGACGGCATCATTGCCGCCGCCTCGGTGCGGGAAAATATCATCCTGGCCCTGCAGGCCCAGCGCGGCTGGCTACGCCCGATCCCTCGTAAAGAGCAAAACGCCATCGCCGAGCGCTTTATTCGCCAGCTCGGCATCCGCACCCCGAGCGCGGAACAGCCGATTGAATTTCTCTCCGGCGGTAACCAGCAGAAGGTGCTGCTCTCCCGCTGGCTACTGACCAAACCGCAGTTCCTGATCCTTGACGAGCCGACGCGCGGTATCGACGTGGGCGCGCACGCCGAAATTATCCGGCTTATCGAAACGCTCTGTGCGGACGGGCTGGCCCTGCTGGTTATCTCATCCGAGCTGGAGGAGCTGGTGGGCTATGCCGATCGCGTCATCATCATGCGCGATCGCAAACAGGTGGCAGAGATCCCGCTGGATAAACTGTCCGTTCCGGCAATCATGAATGCCATCGCGGCGTAAGGAGTGAATCGTGATGTCCCGTTCGCTTTCGCAAACCGGTGAGTCAAAGCGCCGCTTTAGCTGGCCAACCGGCACGCCGCAAATTGCAGCGCTGCTGGTGGTGCTGCTGGTAGATAGCCTTGTCGCACCGCATTTCTTCCAGATTATTGTTCAGGATGGCCGCCTGTTTGGCAGCCCGATCGATATTTTAAACCGCGCCGCGCCCGTGGCGCTGCTGGCGATTGGGATGACGCTGGTGATCGCCACCGGCGGAATAGATCTCTCCGTCGGCGCGGTGATGGCTATCGCCGGGGCCACGGCAGCCTCCATGACCGTGGCCGGTCACAGCCTGCCGATGGTACTGCTGGCGGCCTTAGGCACCGGCGTGCTGGCCGGACTATGGAACGGCATTCTGGTGGCGGTGCTGAAAATTCAGCCCTTTGTCGCTACGCTGATCCTGATGGTGGCCGGGCGCGGGGTCGCACAGCTGATCACCTCGGGGCAGATTGTTACCTTCAACTCTCCGAGCCTGGCATGGCTTGGCAGCGGCAACCTTCTGTTCTTCCCGACGCCGGTGATTATTGCCCTGGTCACGCTTATTGTCTTTTGGCTCTTCACCCGCAAAACGGCGCTCGGGATGTTTATTGAGGCGGTGGGGATCAACATTCGCGCCGCGCGCAACGCCGGGGTCAACACCCGCCTGATGGTGATGCTGACCTACGTGCTGAGCGGCGTCTGCGCCGCCATTGCCGGTGTCATCGTCGCCGCCGATATTCGCGGGGCCGATGCCAATAACGCCGGGCTCTGGCTGGAACTGGATGCGATCCTCGCGGTGGTGATCGGCGGCGGGTCGCTGATGGGCGGGCGCTTTAACCTGCTGCTCTCGGTGATCGGCGCGCTGATCATTCAGGGTATGAACACCGGGATCCTGCTTTCGGGATTCCAGCCGGAACTCAACCAGGTGGTAAAAGCGGTAGTTGTACTCTGCGTGCTGATCGTCCAGTCGCCGCGCTTTGTCAGCATCATTAAGGGGATCCGTGGCCATGATAAAACGTAATTTACCGTTAATGATCACGCTGGGCGTGTTTGTGCTGGGGTATCTCTACTGCCTCACGCAGTTCCCCGGTTTTGCCTCAACGCGCGTGATCTGCAACATTCTGACGGACAACGCCTTTTTAGGCATTATCGCCGTCGGCATGACCTTTGTGATCCTCTCCGGCGGGATCGATCTCTCCGTCGGGTCGGTGATCGCATTCACGGGGGTATTCCTCGCGAAGGCGATCGGTTTCTGGGGCATCTCGCCGCTGGTGGCGTTTCCGCTGGTGCTAGTGATGGGCTGCGCGTTTGGCGCCTTTATGGGGCTTCTGATCGACGCGCTGAAAATTCCGGCCTTTATCATCACGCTGGCCGGGATGTTTTTCCTGCGCGGCGTAAGTTATCTGGTGTCGGAGGAGTCGATTCCGATTAACCATCCGGTGTATGACACGCTCTCCAGCCTGGCGTGGAAAATTCCCGGCGGCGGTCGCCTGAGCGCGATGGGGCTGCTGATGCTGGGCGTGGTGGTGATTGGCATTTTCCTCGCCCACCGCACCCGGTTCGGCAATCAGGTATACGCCATTGGCGGCAACGCCACGTCGGCCAACCTGATGGGGATCTCGACCCGCAGCACCACCATCCGCATCTATATGCTTTCGACCGGCCTGGCAACGCTGGCGGGTATTGTCTTCTCGGTGTATACCCAGGCGGGCTATGCCCTTGCAGGCGTCGGCGTGGAACTGGATGCGATTGCTTCTGTGGTTATCGGCGGCACGCTGCTCAGCGGCGGGGTAGGGACGGTGCTGGGGACGCTGTTCGGCGTCGCGATTCAGGGGCTGATACAAACCTATATCAACTTTGACGGCACGCTCAGCTCGTGGTGGACGAAGATCGCCATCGGCATTCTGCTGTTTATTTTTATTGCCCTGCAGCGGGGGCTGACGGTGCTTTGGGAGAACCGTCAAAGCTCGCCTGTTACCCGCGTAAACACATCGGTAACAGAGCGATAACACACTGAATTTGCTTAAAGTCTAAACATTTTCCGGTAGCGGCCGATACTCTTCTTTTATGCCCAGAAATATCTCGCTACCGGAAATAATATCATGCTTAAAACGCTATCGATTCGTACCGGCTTGCTCTCTTTACTGGCCGTTATGACCCTTCTGCTGCTGATTGTCAGCGGCATCGGCATTTATGCCCTCACACAGAGTTCTTCCTCACTGCAGCGCATTAATCACCTTCAGGGTGAGCAGATGGTGCAGCTGAACACCGGCTATACGCTGATCCTGCGCGCACGCAATGAGGCGGGTCAGGCCGTCCGCATGATGGAAATCGGCATGCTGGACGATGCGGCCAAAGCGGTAAAAAACATCAATCAGGAAGTCGCCCTGGCCCGGAAAACGTTAAAAGGCGTGATTGACGGCGGCGTGGCTGACGAACAGGGGCAGCAGCTCCTCGACAAAGTCGCGGCCAGCCTGGCGACGTATAACCAGCAGGGGATCGGCCCGATGCTGAAAACCCTGAATGACCAGAGCGCAGACAGCTATTACGATCTGCTGGAGAACACGCTGATTCCGGTGGCGAAGCAGTTCGATAACGACATGCAGGCGTTTCAGAAATGGAGCGAAGCGCGAGGTCAGGCGGAAGTGAGCGCCGTGCAGGCGAGTAAAACCCGCGTGCTGATCCTGATTATTGTCGCCGCGCTGCTGACGGCGGGCATTATCGTGCTCGCCTGGCTGGCGCTGCGCCATATGCTGCTCAAGCCGCTGTCTGCCTCCATTGCGCAGCTGGAGAACGTGGCGGCGGGCGATTTAACCCACACGCTGAATGCCCCGGCGAGCCAGGAGTTTAACCGCCTCAATGCGGCGATAGAGGAGATGCGTCAGTCGCTGATGAGCTCGGTTCTGCGGGTTCGCGATGCCAGCTCGCAAATTGATACCGGCAGCCGCGAGCTGACGGCGGGGAACCGGGATCTTGCCGAGCGCACCGAATCCACCGCCACGTCGCTGGAGCAGACCGCCGCCAGCATGGAGCAGATCACCGCCACGGTGAAGCTTAACGCCGACAACGCTGAGCAGGCGCACCAGCTGGCGAAGTCTGTTTCCGACACCGCCGATCACGGCAGCGAAATGGTCTGCTACGTGATTGAAAAAATGCGCGATATCTCCGGCAGTTCGGCGCGCATCGCCGACATCCTGAGCGTGATTGACGGTATTGCCTTCCAGACCAACATTCTGGCGCTTAACGCCTCCGTGGAAGCGGCGCGCGCGGGCGAGCAGGGGCGCGGGTTTGCCGTGGTCGCGGGTGAAGTCCGCAACCTTGCCAGCCGCAGCGCCGACGCGGCGAAAGAGATCCGCTCTCTGATCGGCGATTCGCAGGCCCACGTTAACGAGGGCAGCGAGCTGGCCCAGCAGGCGGGTGAAACGATGGATGAGATTGCCACCGAAGTGCTGCGCATGACCAAACTGATGCGCGAAATTGCCACCGCGTCTCAGGAGCAGAGCCGCGGCATCGAGCAGGTGAATATTGCGGTGAACCAGATGGATGAAACCGCGCAGCAGAATGCGGCGCTGGTGCAGCAATCCTCCGCCGCGACCCGCTCCCTTGAGGAGCAGTCGCGTCAGCTGATGGAAGCCATGTCATCATTTAAAGTGACGGCTCAGACTGCGGCATAATATTTCCCAGCCCCGGTGCGTTCTGTGCCGGGGCTTTATTTCTCGCGGAATTTACCGCCGCAATATTATCGTGAATATTACCCATTAATAATTCCAGCGAGTTGGTTAACGCTAACGCTTTTTCAGTCGGCTCGAGATATAAACCTTTGCGAAAAAATAACGGCTCATCAAACAGTTGATTAAAACGCTTCAACGCCAGGCTTACCGCAGGACGGGACATCTCCAGGCGCAAAGAGGCTTTTGCCATACTGCCGCAGCGGACGACTTCAATAAATACAGGGATAAGATTTAAATCAATGCCGGTATTAGCCCGGGAATAATTTTTCATTGCAATTCTGCTCCAGGAAATAAATGTCAAACTGTTATGGAAATAATGCAGGAGCAGGGGTGAAGATTAAAGCGTGATTTTTATAAACACTTATACGGTAAAATATATAAATGTGTTGGGGAGCCAGACTGGCTCCCCGGGAGAGATATTACGCGTCCGGATACTCACGGATAAAACGTTCAACGTCTTCAACCATATGGTTGTTGCCAACGAAGAACGAACGACGCTGGTGAAGGCTTTCCGGCACGATGTCCAGAATACGCTGTTTACCGTCGCTCGCCTTGCCGCCCGCCTGTTCGGCCAGGAACGCCATCGGGTTGCATTCGTACAGCAGGCGCAGCTTCCCGTCCGGGTGGCTGGCGGTGCTTGGATAGAGGTAGATACCGCCCTTCAGCAGGTTACGGTGGAAATCCGCGACCAGAGAGCCAATGTAGCGGGACGTGTAAGGGCGCTGGGTCGCTTTATCTTCTTCCTGGCAGAATTTGATGTACTTCTTCACGCCGTTCGGGAACTTGATGTAGTTGCCTTCGTTGATGGAGTAAGTGCTGCCTTTCTCCGGGAAGCGCATACGTTCCTGGCACAGGCAGAAGACGCCCAGCGACGGATCGTAGGTAAAGGCGTGAACCCCGCATCCGGTGGTGTAGACCAGCATGGTGGACGAGCCATAAACGACGTAACCGGCCGCAACCTGGTTACTGCCCGGCTGCAGGAAATCTTCCTCGGTTACCGGCGTACCAACAGGCGTGACGCGGCGGTAGATGGAGAAAATGGTACCGACAGAAACGTTAACGTCGATGTTGGAGGAGCCGTCGAGTGGATCCATCAGTACGACGTATTTCGCGTGTTCACACCCTTCGAATACAACAATTTCATCTTCTTCTTCGGAGGCGATACCCGCAACGATGTCGCGCGCGCGCAGTGCAGCTTTCAGTTTTTCATTTGCGAACAGATCGAGTTTCTGCTGAACCTCGCCCTGAACGTTCTCGGCACCGCTGGCACCCAGGATATCGACCAGACCGGCCTTGTTGATATCACGGTGGATGATCTTAGCGCCCAGCTTTATTGCCGACAGCAAAGCAGTGAGTTCACCCGTAGCATGAGAGAACTCGTGCTGCTTTTCGACAATAAATTCACCTAACGTTTTCATAACACTTTCCCTGCATCTTTGTGAGTAGAGCGATTGTATGTTCACTAAAACGACTAAAGCCCAACAATCTTAACAAATATTCAAATAGTAGCGCAGAGGTGAATCGCGCCAGCAACATACGGATTTACCTGAAATGCGTTTCACAGCCGCTAACATGTGAGTAAAATGTGCGCCACATTAAAGAAGGATAGTGACGTATGCGCATTCATATATTGGGGATTTGTGGCACTTTCATGGGCGGACTGGCAATGCTGGCGCGCTCGCTGGGCCATGAAGTGACAGGTTCGGACGCCAATGTGTATCCGCCGATGAGCACGCTTCTGGAAAAACAGGGCATCTCTTTAATTCAAGGCTACGATGCCAGCCAGCTGGATCCCGAGCCGGATCTGGTCATCATTGGCAACGCCATGACCCGCGGTAACCCGTGCGTTGAAGCGGTGCTGGAACGCAATATTCCGTTCATGTCCGGCCCGCAGTGGCTGCATGATTTCGTGCTGCGCGACCGCTGGGTGGTTGCCGTAGCCGGTACCCACGGCAAAACCACCACCGCCGGCATGGCGACCTGGATCCTCGAAGCCTGCGGCTACAAGCCGGGCTTCGTGATCGGCGGCGTGCCGGGTAACTTCGACGTCTCTGCGCGTCTCGGCGACAGCCCGTTCTTTGTGATTGAAGCGGATGAATACGACTGCGCATTCTTCGACAAGCGTTCCAAATTCGTGCACTACTGCCCGCGCACGCTGATCCTCAACAACCTTGAGTTTGACCACGCGGATATCTTTGACGACCTGAAAGCCATTCAGAAACAGTTCCACCACCTGGTGCGCATTGTCCCGGGCCAGGGCCGCATTATCCTGCCGGAGAACGACATCAACCTTAAGCAGACCATGGCGATGGGCTGCTGGAGCGAGCAGGAGCTGGTGGGCGAGCAGGGCCACTGGCAGGCGAAAAAACTCAACGCGGATGCCTCCGAGTGGGAAGTACTGCTCGACGGTGAGAAAGTGGGCGAGGTGAAGTGGGGCCTGGTGGGCGAGCACAACATGCACAACGGCCTGATGGCGATCGCCGCGGCGCGCCACGTGGGCGTACTGCCTGCGGATGCGGCCAATGCGCTGGGGACGTTTATCAACGCCCGCCGCCGCCTGGAGCTGCGCGGCGAAGCGAACGGCGTGACGGTGTATGACGATTTCGCGCACCACCCAACCGCCATTCTGGCGACGCTTGCTGCGTTACGCGGCAAGGTTGGCGGCACCGCGCGCATTCTGGCGGTGCTGGAACCGCGCTCGAACACCATGAAAATGGGCATTTGCAAAGACGACCTCGCGCCGTCCCTGGGACGTGCCGACGAAGTCTTCCTGCTCCAGCCGCAGCATATTCCGTGGCAGGTGGCTGAAGTGGCCGACGCCTGCATTCAGCCTGCGCACTGGAGCGCGGACGTGGATGTCTTAGCGGATATGGTGGTGAAAGCCGCACAGCCTGGCGACCACATTCTGGTGATGAGCAACGGTGGGTTCGGTGGGATCCATCAGAAGCTGCTGGACGGTCTGGCGAAGAAAGCCGCGGCCGCAGAGTAAAAAAAACCCGGTGGCGCTAGCGCTTACCGGGCTTACATTATCTCTTCTCCCTCTCCCCTTTGGGGAGAGGGGCTTACTCTGCGTTCTCAGACAGCTCGCGCAGATACTGGAAAATCAGACGCGCGGATTTCGGCGGCTTATTCCCCTCTTTCTCTTTCTTCGCGTTGCGGATCAAAGAACGCAGCTGCTGGCGGTCGGCATCCGGCCACAGGTTCAGCACTTCCGGTACCGCATCATCACCCTGTTCAATCAGACGATCGCGGATCTGCTCCAGCTTATGAAACAACGCAACCTGCTGGTTGTGGCGGTTTTTCAGCTTGTCTAGCGCCTGACGGATCGGATCCACGTCGCGCTGACGCAGCATTTTACCGATAAGCTGAAGCTGGCGACGACGGCCTTCTTTCTTGATTTTCTGTGCCAGTTCAATGGCATCACGCAGATCCTGGTCGAGCGGGATCTTATCCAGCGCGTTTTTACCCAGTTCTACCATTTCTGCGCCAAGCTGTTTTAACTCTTCGGCGTCACGTTTAATTTCACTTTTACTGACCCAGATGATCTCATCATCTTCGTCTTCGATGTCATCACCGGGAACGTCGTCGAGCCAGTCTTCGGGCTGCTTAGTCATGTCAGGCTCCTTAAAAAAAGAGGCTAATGTTACCAGTTAAGACGCGCACTGAAAAACGGTTCTCTGTTAGACTTCACTTAACTCTCTTTTACAGTATGGCATTTGCGATGAAAGTAACCTCACAAGTTGAAGCGCAGCGTAAGATTCTGGAAGAAGCCGTCTCCACCGCGCTGACGCTCGCTTCAGGTAAATCAGATGGCGCCGAAGTGGCGGTCAGCAAAACCACCGGCATTAGCGTGAGCACCCGCTATGGCGAAGTGGAGAATGTAGAATTTAACAGCGATGGCGCGCTTGGGATCACGGTGTATCACCAGAACCGCAAAGGCAGCGCGTCGTCCACCGATCTCAGCCCGGATGCCATCGCCCGCACGGTGCAGGCGGCGCTGGATATCGCCCGTTACACCTCTCCGGATCCTTACGCAGGCGTGGCGGATAAAGATCTGCTGGCGTTTGACGCGCCGGATCTCGATCTGTTCCACCCGGCTGAAGTCACGCCGGATGAAGCGATTGAGCTGGCCGCGCGCGCCGAGCAGGCGTCTTTGCAGGCTGATAAGCGCATCACGAATACCGAAGGCGGCAGCTTCAACAGCCACTACGGCATCAAAGTCTTCGGCAACAGCCACGGCATGCTGCAGGGCTACTGCTCCACCCGTCACTCGCTTTCAAGCTGCGTGATCGCCGAAGAGAACGGCGACATGGAGCGTGACTACGCCTACACCATTGGCCGCGCGCTGGGGGATTTGCAGTCTCCTGAGTGGGTGGGCAAAGAGTGTGCCGAACGCACGCTGTCTCGCCTGTCTCCGCGTAAGCTCTCCACCATGAAGGCCCCGGTCATTTTTGCCAATGAAGTGGCGACCGGCCTGTTTGGCCATCTGGTGGGCGCTATCGCGGGCGGCTCGGTGTACCGTAAATCGACCTTCCTGCTCGACTCGCTGGGCAAGCAGATCCTGCCGGAATGGCTGACCATCGAAGAGCATCCGCACCTTCTAAAAGGGCTGGCCTCCACGCCATTCGACAGCGAAGGCGTGCGCACTGAACGCCGCGATATCGTTAAAGACGGCATTCTGACCCAGTGGCTGCTGACCAACTACTCCGCGCGCAAGCTGGGGCTGAAAAGCACCGGACATGCGGGCGGGATCCACAACTGGCGCATTGCCGGTCAGGGCCTGAACTTCGAGCAGATGCTGAAAGAGATGGGCACCGGTCTGGTGGTCACCGAGCTGATGGGCCAGGGCGTAAGCGGCATCACAGGCGACTATTCTCGCGGTGCGGCAGGCTTCTGGGTCGAAAACGGCGAAATCCAGTATCCGGTGAGCGAAATTACCATCGCCGGCAACCTGAAGGACATGTGGCGCAATATCGTTACGGTCGGTAACGATATTGAAACACGTAGCAATATACAGTGTGGTTCTGTGTTACTGCCGGAAATGAAAATCGCCGGCCAGTAATACCCGTAAAGGCGTTTTAATAATAAAAAAGGAAGTGAGCAATGCGTAAACACCTGTTAGCGATCGTCGCGGCTTCAACGCTGGTTCTTAGCTCTTCTGCGTTTGCTGCCGATCTCGAAGACAACATGGACATCCTCAGTCAAAACCTGAAGGTAGTGCAGAAAACGGACAATGCGGCGGAAATGAAAGGCGCACTGACCAAAATGCGTGAAGCGGCGCTGGACGCGCAAAAAGCGACGCCGCCAAAGCTGGAAAGCAAAGCGGCAGACAGCGCAGAGATGAAAGACTACCGCCACGGCTTTGACGTGCTGGTCGGTCAGATCGACGGCGCGCTGAAGCTGGCTAACGAAGGCAAAGTGAAGGAAGCCCAGGCGGCGGCCGACCAGTTTGTGGCGACGCGCAACACGTATCACAAGAAATACCGTTAATTGGGTGCCTGAGCTGTACGTCCTTCCTCCGTATGCGGAGGCGCACTAAGCGCCCCCGCATCCTTGCTCCCTACTGGCCGGAGCGACAATCCATCCGCGCTGTCACTTCAAGCGAGCCGTTTCGAAAACGGATCTCGCACAGTGTTTTCCTCGTCACCAGCGTTAAGATGATTATTGTCAAAGCAACAATCATCGAAACCCGGATAATTGGGGATTGGCGTTTCATGGATGCCTCCTTGCTTTAAAGCGGGCGAGGTAGCGAACTCCACGGTCCGACGTGTCGTTTCGAGCCCCCGCCCTGATTTTCTATCAGGCGGGGCTTTCCACTTTCCGTCCCATGCCTGAGACGGTCAGTCTCAAGCACCCGCAGCCACTCTAGCGAATCCCCATAAGAAAACCTTATCCACGTCACATTTCTACGAGCCTGCTCGTAAACTTTTCCACTCCGCTTACCTGTTTAGTGCCGCTTAATAGCGTGATATTCATCACGTAAATGCGGCCGTTAATCCAGATTCACCATATTTATGTGGCACAGATCACTGCTGCGGCTCGCCTTTCCACTTCGAAGTGGAAAACAACTCGCTACAAACCCTTCACGCCCAACGTTAGTTTTATTCCAGAGCCATTAACGGGGTAAGACGAGTGATTAACGGAGCGGTAATGAACGACGTTGGGGAACAGGCGGTACAAACAGAACAGCTCGCGAACACCATGCTGCAGCAGGTTTATGCCCTGCTGGCCCGGCACAACATCATCCCCAATGCGGTACAGGAGCAGATGCTCACCTCCCACGTTCGCGCAATGGCGCACCGGTCCGTGACCGGCGAGCCGCTGCCGGAGGTTGAAGCAGAGCTGTTCGACGAAATTTCACCAGATTCAATGCAGCTTGCCCGTGAAGTGGTGGCGCAGTTTGGCAACCTTCCTGATGAAGAGGCCTGGCTGCTCTCCGTTCACTTTGAAGTCGCGAAAGACAACCTTTAAGGAGCAACACATGGAACAGATTACAGTCGTGATTGGCGATCGCCTGGGTAAAGGTCAGAAAGTGGCTGCGGGTGTGGAAAAAGCAGGTGGACGCGCAGTGGTTGTGCCGGGCATGGCGGCGGACATGAAGCTCGGCGACGTAATGAAAGCGGAAAACGCCACCTTCGGCATCTCCTTCTGCGGCAGCGGCGGCGCGGGTGCCATCACCGCCCAAACCAAATATGGCTACAAGGCCAAATACGGCATGCGTTCCGTGGAAGAGGGCGTGACCGCCATCAACGAAGGCTGCAACGTGCTGGGCTTTGGCTTTATGGATAAAGAAGAGCTGGGCGAGCGTCTGGTGCAGGCGTGGCAGAAGAAATACGGCGCATAAGCATGAAAGAACAGTTCACAACCACGGTGAGAGTGAAGGGGAAGGGCGACGCCAAAGCGCGCGCCTTTGCCGACGCGCTCAACCACGTTCAGGCCGCGGTGATGAAAGCCTCACCGCATATCTTACTGCGTATTGAGCCACAGGATGTGCAGGTTGTTCAGGCGCAAGAAGCGGTGCGTAAAGAAGCGTTTCTGTTCTTCTTTTTGCGCCGGGAAAGACGCACCTACAGCGTGGAGCTGGATGTGACCGTCAACGTGACCGCCATCAATCTCGACCAGGTGGATTTCGTCACGCAACGCTGATTATTCATAAAAGGGCAGACTGATGTTCTTAATTATATTAATAAAATCGCTCATCATTGGCGGCCTGGTTGGCGTCGGTGTCGGAGCCGGGGCTGCACGCATGTTTCATGCGCCTACCACTCAGGGTATGGGCGCGTTTCGTACGTTGGGGGAACTGAACTCCTGTGAAGGGGATCCGGCGTCCCACTTCTCCTTTGGGTTAGGTTTCTTCTTTAACGCCTGGGCCTCTTCCGTGGCTGCAGGTGCCTTCACACAGGACGTTGACCACCGCATCATCCCGAACTGGGGTGCTGCTGCACTGATGATCAAAAACCGTAACGTCGGCGAAACGCTGCACGATCCCCGCAAAATGGCGATTGCCTGCGGCGTGATTGGCATGCTCGTCGTCACCTTCCTGAACCTGACCGCCTCCTCCGTGCCGGCAGCGCTGCAGGTTACCGCCGTGAAGGTGCTGGTGCCTGCCGCGAACCTGCTGGTTAACACCGTGATGCCGGTGATCTTCTGGCTGGCGGCCATCGACGCGGGTAAAAAATCGGGCTTCTGGGCCACCATCTTCGGCGGCGCGGCGCAGCTGATCATGGGGAACGCCGTACCGGGTCTGGTTCTCGGCATCCTGATCGGTAAAGGCGTTGAGGAGAGCGGCTGGAACCACGTCACAAAAGTGATGATGGCGGCGATCGTGCTGCTGTTCGTGTTGAGCGGCTTCTTCCGCGGCTTCGACATGAAGATGATCGAATCCTTCCATCTGACCGTGCCGAACTGGCTCGACATGATCCACAACTCGCTCAGCGGTAAATAACAGGAGCCTCTAAATGGAACAGAATAAAGGTTTTTGGTATGCCGACTGGTCGTTCCCGATCTTCGTTGGCCTGCTCTCCTCCGGCGTCTTCGCCGGGACGCACATGTACTACCTCTATGGCATCGGCGCGTTTAACGAAGTGGCCTTCGTGGCGATGCTGAAAGCGGGAATCGATACCGGCGTCTACGGCGCGGTGGCGGCGTTCGGCGCGAGCTTCCTGTTCGCCCGCATTATTGAAGGGTCGCTGGTGGGTATTCTCGACATCGGTGGGGCGATCCAGACCGGCGTGGGCCTCGGCGTACCGGCGCTGCTGCTGGGCGCGGGGATCATGTTCCCGGTGACCAACTTCATTGCCTCGCTGATTACCGGCCTGGTGATTGGTCTGGCGATTGGCTACGTCATCATCCTGGCGCGTAAGTTCACCATCAACCAGAGCAACTCCACCTACGGCGCAGACGTGATGATGGGCGCGGGTAACGCCTCCGGCCGCTTCCTCGGGCCGCTGATTATCCTCAGCGCGATGACCGCCTCCATTCCAATCGGCGTCGGTTCGCTGGTAGGCGCGCTGCTGTTCTACATCTGGCAGAAGCCGATTACCGGTGGCGCCATCCTCGGCGCAATGATTTTGGGCTGGCTGTTCCCGGTCGCCCTTTAATACCCGCGGGCGCTCCGGCGCCCGCCCTATCAGGAGATCCTCATGTTTGATTTACTCCTGCGCCGTGCGCGCCTCGCCGACGATACCCTGACCGATATCGCCATTCAGGACGGGAAGATCGCCGCGACGGGCGAAATTGACGCTCCCGCCCGTAAAACGGTTGAGCTTAACGGTGACGTGTACGTTAGCGCGGGCTGGATTGACTCCCACGTTCACTGCTATCCGAACTCACCGATTTACCACGACGAGCCGGACAGCGTGGGTATTGCCACCGGCGTCACTACCGTGGTGGACGCGGGCAGTACCGGGGCCGACGACGTGGACGATTTCTACGCGATTACCCGCAAGGCCTCCACCGAGGTCTTTGCCCTGCTGAATATCTCCCGCGTGGGGCTGATTGCCCAGAACGAGCTGGCCAACATGGCAAACATTGACGCCGATGCGGTGAAGCAGGCGGTGAAGCGCCACCCGGATTTTATTGTCGGCCTGAAGGCGCGCATGAGCAGCAGCGTGGTCGGTGAAAACGGCATCACGCCGCTGGAGCGCGCCAAAGCCATCCAGAAAGAGAATGGCGATTTGCCGCTGATGGTGCACATCGGCAATAACCCGCCGAACCTCGATGAAATCGCCGAGCTGTTAAGCTCCGGCGACATCATTACCCACTGCTATAACGGGAAGCCTAACCGCATTCTGACGCCGTCCGGCGAGCTGCGCGCCTCCATCACCTCCGCCCTTAAGCGCGGCGTGCGTCTGGACGTCGGCCACGGTACGGCGAGCTTTAGCTTTGAGGTGGCGAAACGCGCCATCGCGATGGGCATTCTGCCGCACACCATCAGCTCGGATATCTACTGCCGCAACCGCATCAACGGCCCGGTCGGCTCGCTGGCAAGCGTGATGTCGAAGTTTCTCGCCATCGGCATGTCATTGCCGCAGGTGATTGACTGCGTGACCTCGAACGCCGCCCACGGCCTGCGCCTGACGCGCAAGGGCCGCATCCAGCCGGGTCTCGACGCCGACCTGACGCTGTTCACGATTAAACGCCAGCCAACGGTGCTGACGGACGCTGAAAACGACAGCCTGCAGGCTGAACACATTCTGGTGCCGCTTGCCGCGATCCGCGCGGGCAAGGGCTACATGACCGAACAAGGGAGCACGGAACATGCCTTCGATTTATGAGAAGTATAATTTAAAGCAGGTTATCAACACCTCTGGCCGCATGACGGCGCTGGGCGTCTCCACGCCGCGCCCGGAAGTAGTGCAGGCGGCGATGGACGGCATGAATCATTACTTCGAGATGAAGGATCTGGTTAACAAAACCGGGGAATACATCGCGAAGCTGCTGGATGTGGAAGGCGCGACGGTGGTCTCCTGCGCGTCGGCGGGCATCGCCCAGTCCGTGGCGGCGGTGCTGGTAAAAGACAGCGACTGGCTGCTGGAAAACCTGCACGTCACCCCAATCGAGAACAATGAAATCGTCCTGCCGAAAGGCCATAACGTTAACTTTGGCGCGCCGGTCGGCACCATGGTGGCGCTGGGCGGCGGCAAGCTGGTGGAAGCGGGTTATGCCAACGAATGTTCCGCCGACCAGCTGGCGGCGGCCATCACCCCGCGCACCGCGGCGATCCTCTACATCAAATCGCACCACTGCGTGCAGAAAAGCATGCTCAGCGTCGAGCAGGCGGCAGTCGTCGCACGTAAACACTCCCTGCCGCTGATCGTCGATGCCGCTGCGGAAGAAGATCTGCACGTGTACTACCGCTCCGGCGCGGATCTGGTGATTTACAGCGGCGCGAAAGCGATCGAGGGGCCAACCAGCGGCCTGGTGATCGGCAAAACCCAGTACGTCGAGTGGGTGAAACGCCAGACGGCGGGCATTGGCCGCGCCATGAAGGTGGGTAAAGAGGGGATCCTCGGCCTGACCTGCGCCATCGAACACTACCTGACGGCCACCAAAGAAAGCGGTGCCGAGATGGTGGCGAAGATGACGCCGTTTATCGACGCGCTCAACACCCTGAACGGCGTCACCGCCCGCGTGGTCTGGGACAGCGCGGGTCGCGATATCGCCCGCACCGAAATTAAGTTCGACGAAGCCACCACAGGCGTCGGCACGGGTGACCTGGTGAACGCGCTCAAGCAGGGCGAATACGCCATCTATTTCCGTGGCTACAAGGCCAACGAAGGGATTATCGAAGCAGACGTGCGCAGCGTAAGTGCTGACCAACTGAACATCGTCTACCGCCGCATTAGCGAAGTATTAGGACAGGAGAAAAACGCATGAAACTGACCCCCAATTTTTACCGTGACCGCGTCTGCCTGAACGTGCTGGCCGGCTCGAAAGCCAACGCCAGCGCCATTTACGAGGCGGCGGAAGGTCATGTGCTGGTGGGCGTGCTCTCCAAAAATTACCCGGACGTGGCGAGCGCGGTCGAGGATATGCGTGAATACGCGGCGCTGATTGATAACGCGCTCTCCGTGGGCCTCGGCGCGGGCGATCCGAACCAGTCGGCGATGGTAAGCGAGATCTCCCGCCAGGTGCAGCCGCAGCACGTTAATCAGGTCTTCACCGGCGTGGCCGCGAGCCGCGCGCTGCTGGGGCAGAATGAATCGGTGGTCAATGGCCTGGTCTCTCCGACCGGTACCGTCGGCATGGTGAAAATCTCCACCGGCCCGCTGAGCAGCAAAGCGCCGGACGGTATCGTGCCGGTTGAAACGGCGATTGCCTTGCTGAAAGACTTTGGCGGCAGTTCGATTAAGTACTTCCCGATGGGCGGCCTCAAGTGCCGTGAC
Organism: Enterobacter cloacae complex sp. P13B; assembly: GCF_014895915.1. Taxonomy (NCBI): domain Bacteria; kingdom Pseudomonadati; phylum Pseudomonadota; class Gammaproteobacteria; order Enterobacterales; family Enterobacteriaceae; genus Enterobacter; species Enterobacter cloacae complex sp. P13B. The sequence continues at coordinate 33,575 of NZ_JADBQN010000018.1, read as the reverse complement.
GAATACCAGGCGGTGGCGGAAGCCTGCGCCCGTCACGACTTCTGGCTGGAGCCGACGGGGGGTATCGATCTGGAAAACTATGAGGCGATCCTGCAGATCGCCCTCGACGCGGGCGTGAGCAAAATCATCCCGCACATCTACAGTTCAATTATCGACAAAGCCAGCGGCGATACGCGTCCCGAAGATGTGCGTACGCTGCTGGCGATGACGAAGAAGCTGGTGAAGTAGAACTCACACATATAAAGGAGCCACCATGCACACCCGTAACCTGCTTGTCGCTTCACTCTCAATGCTCGCCACCGCCGCCATCGCCCAGACGCAATACGCCTGGGTGGGCACCTATAATCCGAACGGTGAAGGGCTGTACCGTTTTACCATCGACCCGCAAACCGGCGCGCTGGACGATAAAACGCTGGTGAGCAAACTGCCGAACGCGGCGCAGTTGACCCTTTCGCAAGACGGTAAAACGCTGTATCTGGCAAGCGAAGTGGAGCAGGGCGTGGTGCAGGCGCTGCGCGTCGGCGATAACGGTGAGCTGAGCGAGCTGAATCAGGTGGCCTCCGGCGGCGCCGGGCCGGTGTATCTTTCGCTAACGCCAAACGGCAAGCATCTGCTGGTGGCGAACTACGTCAGCGGATCGATTGCCGTTTTGCCCGTCAACGCGGACGGCAGCCTGGGTGACGCGACGGACAGACATCAGGACCAGGGCGAACCGGGCGCGGCGAAGCCGGAAGCGGCTGTCGAAGGTAGCTTTGCCATCAGCGATCACAACGGCCCGCATGCGCACATGATCGCCGCCGATCCGAACGGTAAGTACGTTTTTTCCACCGATCTTGGGCTGGATCGTATCTATCAGTACCGCTTTGACGATCGAACCGGAAAGCTCACGCCGAACGATCCGCCGTTTATCAGCGCCTCTTCGAAAGGCGCCGGTCCGCGCCACTTCGTCTTTACGCCGAAAGGCGATGCCCTGTGGCTGATTAACGAAGAGGCCTCTACGCTCACCCATTATGCGCTGGACAGCAGCGGCAGGCTGAAAGAGGGCAAAACGGTCTCTGCCCTGCCGGACGGCTATAAAGGCACCAGTTTTGCTGCCGGGCTGGCGCTAAGCGCCGATGGTAAACAGCTGTATGTGGCGAACCGTTTGCATAACAGCATCGGGCACTTTACCGTAACAGCGGAGGGCACGCTGACGCATCAGGAGGATGTCTGGACGCGCGGCGACTACCCGCGCACCCTGACGCTCGATAAGCAGGGCCGCTGGCTGTACGTCATGAACCAGCGCAGCGACAACATTACCCGTTTCCGCGTGGCGCCGGACGGCAAGCTGAGCTTCGAGCCAGACTATACCCCGGTCGGCAGCCCATCCCAGATGGTCATTTCACCCTGAGCAGTAAGAGGACAACGACGTGCGATTTCCGAACCAACGTTTAGCGCAACTTTTCGATCTGTTGCAAAACGAGACGCTGCCGCAGGACGAGCTGGCGCAGCGGCTGTCGGTCTCCACGCGAACCGTCCGCGCAGATATCACCGCCCTGAACGCGCTGCTGGCGAGCCACGGCGCGCAGTTTATTCTGAGCCGGGGTAACGGCTACCAGCTTAAAATTGACGATGCCGAGCGCTATCAGCAGCTGCAGGCATCGCACCCGCGCGCGCTGCGTATTCCCCGAACGGGACCGGAGCGCGTGCACTATCTGGTGGTGCGTTTCCTGACGTCGGCGTTTTCACTTAAGCTTGAAGATCTGGCCGACGAGTGGTTTGTCAGCCGCGCCACCTTGCAGAGCGACATGGTGGAAGTGCGCGAGTGGTTCCAGCGCTATAACCTGACGCTGGAAACCCGCCCGCGCCACGGCATGAAGCTGTTTGGCAGCGAGATGTCGGTCCGCGCCTGCCTGACCGATCTTCTGTGGGAGCTGGCGCAGCAGGACAGCCTTAACCCGCTGGTGACGGAGGTCGCGCTCAACGCCGGGGTACCGGAGCAGATGGTGGTCGTGCTTCACGACGCGCTCACCCGCCATCACATTCGTCTGACCGACGAAGGCGAACTGTTCCTGCGCCTGTACTGCGCGGTGTCGGTGCGGCGCATCAGCGAGGGGTATCCGCTGCCGGAATTCCACGCGGATGACGTGGAAGAGAACGTGCGCGAGGCGGCGAAGGATATCGCGGTGGCCATTCAGGAGCTGGCGGGCAAGGCGCTTGCGCCATCGGAAGAGAGCTGGCTGTGCGTCCACATCGCGGCGCGGCAGATTCAGGAGATTGCCCCCAGCGCGATTAACGCCGACGACGACGAAGCGCTGGTCAACTATATCCTGCGCTACATCAACACCCACTATAACTACAACCTGCTCAGCGACGCGCAGCTGCACGCCGATCTGCTCACGCACATCAAAACCATGATCACCCGCGTGCGCTATCAAATCATGATCCCCAATCCGCTGCTGGACAACATCAAGCAGCACTATCCGATGGCGTGGGATATGACCCTCGCGGCGGTGTCGAGCTGGGGGAAATACACGCCATATGCGATCAGCGAAAACGAGATTGGTTTTCTGGTGCTGCACATCGGCGTGGGGCTGGAGCGCCACTATAACATCGGCTACCAGCGCCAGCCACGCGTGCTGCTGGTGTGCGACGCCGGTAATGCGATGGTGCGCATGATCGAGGCGGTGCTCCAGCGCAAATACCCGCAGATCGAGGTGACGCGCACGCTCACTCTGCGCGAGTACGAGCTGGCGGATGCCATCGGTGAAGACTTTGTCATCTCCACCGCCCGCGTGAGTGAAAAATCTAAACCGGTGGTGACGATCGCCCCGTTCCCGACCGATTATCAGTTAGAGCAGATCGGCAAGCTGGTGCTGGTGGACCGCACCCGCCCGTGGATGCTGGAGAAATACTTCGACGCGGCCCATTTCCGCATTCTCGACAAGCCTGTTGACCAGCAAACGCTGTTCCGCGAGCTGTGTGAACAGCTTGAACGCGAAGGCTTTGTCGGCGCGGAGTTTCTGGATTCGGTCGTTGAGCGTGAAGCTATCGTCAGCACCATGCTCGGCGACGGTATCGCGCTGCCGCACTCCCTCGGCCTGCTGGCACAGAAAACGGTGGTCTATACGGTGCTGGCTCCGCAGGGTATTCAGTGGGGGGATGAAACGGCGCACGTCATCTTCCTGCTCGCCATCAGCAAAAGCGAGTACGAAGAGGCGATGGCGATTTACGACATCTTCGTCACTTTCCTGCGAGAACGCGCGATGACGCGCCTGTGCCAGTGCGAGGATTTTGCGGCGTTTAAGGCTGAGGCGATGGAGAGTTTGAGCCGGTTTTGAGGCCAGGCGGATAGAGGTTATCCGCCTTCATTCACCGCAAATGATGCACAACCTGGTTGCTGCTGCCGCGCCAGATCAGGGCCGGGTCTTTTAAATCCTGCACGAACTTGCCGTCCACCAGCACGTTAATTAAATCCACAACTTCCTTCTGAGCTGCATTCAGCTCATCCAGCTTATATCCCGTCCAGACCCAGATATCTTTTCCCGCGCACTCGCGGCGGATGCGCTTCACCAGCTTCAGGATCTCCGGCACGTTTTGCGGATGGAGCGGATCGCCGCCGGAGAGCGAAATCCCCTGGCGTTTGATGCGCGTGTCGTTCAGGTCGTTGATGATGCGGTCTTCCATTTCAGCGGTAAACGGCATGCCGGAATTTACGCGCCAGGTGCTTTTGTTGTAGCAGCCGGGGCACTCATGTACGCAACCTGAAACGAACAGGGTGCAGCGGGTGCCGGGGCCGTTGACGATGTCGACGGGGTAGTACTGATGGTAGTTCATAGCGGTTAACCAAGCCGGGTACAGTGTGAGTGCGGATTGTAGGCCCGGTAAGCGTAGCGCCACCGGGCATAAATGTGGCATTGGCTCAACCGATCTGCCCATTCCCCAGATGTTTCACCCGGCGCTTCACCTCTTCCTGCTTGCCGGCGTTAAACGGACGGGCATCCGGGCTGCCGAGATAGCCGCACACGCGGCGGGTCACGGAGACACGGGCTGCATCGTGGTTGCCGCATTTCGGGCAGGTAAAGCCTTTGCTCGTACACTCGAACTCACCGGTAAAGCCACACTCGTAGCATTCGTCGATTGGCGTATTGGTCCCGTAATACGGCACGTGCTGATAGCTATAATCCCACACGTCTTCCAGCGCCTTCAGGTTGTGCTGGATGTTCGGGTACTCGCCGTAGCAGATGAAGCCGCCGCTGGCGATGGGCGGATAGGCCGCTTCGAAGTCGATCTTGTCGTACGGGTTTACCTTTTTCTCCACGTCGAGGTGGAAGCTGTTGGTGTAGTACCCTTTGTCGGTCACGCCTTCCACAATCCCGAACTCGGCGGTGTCCAGACGGCAGAAGCGGTCGCACAGGTTCTCGCTCGGCGTACTGTAAAGGCTAAACCCGTAGCCAGTTTCCTCTTTCCACTGGTCAACCGCGTCGCGCAGGCGCTGGACAATCGCAATGCCTTTTTCGCGCAGGGCCTCGCTGTCGTACATATGCGCGTCGCCAGACAGGGCGTTGATGGTTTCGTGGATGCCGATATAGCCCAGCGAAATCGACGCGCGGCCGTTTTTGAAGATCTCGGACACGTCATCGTCCGCCTTCAGGCGCACGCCGCAGGCCCCTTCCATATAGAGGATGGGCGCCACGCGGGCTTTCACCCCTTCAAGGCGTGCGATACGGGTCATCAGCGCCTTACGCGCCAGCTGCAGGCGCTCATCCAGCAGTTTCCAGAATTCAGCTTCATTGCCTTTGGCCTCCAGCGCGATGCGCGGCAGGTTCAGGCTGATGACGCCCAGGTTGTTACGCCCGTCGTGGATCTGCTCGCCGTTTTCATCCTCGTACACCCCGAGGAAGCTGCGGCAGCCCATAGGCGTTTTAAACGAGCCGGTGACTTTTACCACCTGGTCGTAGTTCAGAATGTCCGGGTACATGCGCTTGCTCGCGCACTCCAGCGCCAGCTGTTTGATGTCGTAGTTCGGATCGCCAAACTTGTGGTTCAGGCCGTCGCGGATGGCGAACACCAGTTTCGGGAACACCGCGGTTTTGCGGTTCTTGCCGAGGCCGGAAATACGGTTGCGCAGAATGGACTGCTGGATCAGGCGTGATTCCCAGCTGGTGCCCAGGCCAAAACCGAAGGTTACAAACGGCGTCTGCCCGTTGGCGGTGTGCAGCGTGTTCACTTCATATTCCAGCGACTGGAACGCGTCGTAGCACTCTTTTTCGGTACGGGAGTGCGCATAGCCGTCCGCGTCCGGGATCTGCCACTCTTCGGCAGTTTTCCGATGCTTGTTGAAGCTCGCCGTCACGAACGGGGCCAGCACTTCGTCAATGCGGTTAATGGTGGTCCCGCCATAAATGTGGCTCGCCACCTGAGCGATAATCTGTGCCGTTACCGCTGTCGCCGTGGAGATCGACTTAGGCGGTTCAATCTCGGCGTTACCCATTTTAAAGCCCTGGGTCAGCATGCCTTTCAGGTCGATCAGCATGCAGTTGAACATCGGGAAGAACGGCGAGTAATCGAGGTCGTGATAGTGGATCTCGCCGCGCTCGTGTGCCGAGACCACGTCGCGCGGCAGCAGATGCTGGCGGGCATAGTGTTTGGCGACGATACCGGCCAGCAGATCGCGCTGGGTCGGGATCACTTTGCTGTCTTTGTTGGCGTTTTCATTGAGCAGGGCAGAGTTGGTCTGCTCCACCAGGCCACGAATCTCCTGATTCAGACGACCGCGCTTCTCACGCTGCACGTCGCGATCGTGGCGATACTCAATGTAGGCGCGGGCTAACTGTTTGTAGGGGCCAGCCATCAGCTGGTTTTCAACCGCGGTCTGGATCTCGTTGATATCGACCTGGCTGCGTTCAGTCATCTGGCTGCTAACGACTTCTGCGACGGTGGCGCAGTAATCTGCGTCATCGACTCCCGCTGCTTTAGCTGCACGCAGAATGGCTTCCTGGATGCGCTCTGATTTAAACGGCACTTTACAGCCATCACGTTTCATCACATGCGGTGTCATGATCACTCCATTTTTAAAAACAGGTTATCCACAGAGGTGGAGAAGTATTCACCGGACGTATTCCCCGCCAGGCCAAAGACTTCCCCCGTTCCCAGCTCGTGTTATCCACAATTCCGGCCAGCGTAAGCGCCGTCTTGTTGTTGGAATAGTAGACGATTAATACAAGATGTTGGGTCGGCGTACATTTTAAGTTCTACATATAGTGATTTGCATCAAACAAGTTTGCGATTTATTTGACGCAGAACAAAGTAAAAAGACGAGAGTACAAACGGCGGGCGCTGGAGCAATTGTAAATACGTGCAGGAAAAATCTGATTAATTATTCAACAAAAACAAGCGCTCAACGCGGTACGTGCTGAGCGCCGTTCGGTTAACTCACCGCGCAGGCCCAGCTCAATCCTGCCTGTAAAAAGGCTGCGGTAGCGATACTGCCCAGTATCACCGGAATGAGAAGGGAGCGGTCAGGGGCCGCATCCTGTTTTTGAGGTTCTTCAGCACTCAGGGCGTACATCGCCTCTTCCCGCGTGCGCGCCGCCAGAAGCTGCGCGCGCACTCGATCTTCTGTCAATAAACTGGTCAGCGTCGTCAGCAGCTGCATATGGGTACTGCCTGCTTCCGCGGGCGGAATGGCGAGCAGGAAAACCATTCTGACCTCTTCATCACCGTCCAGCCCCGGCCAGCGTATCGGGTCGTCAAAGAGTGCCAGACAAAACGCCGCCTGCTGCACCGCCTCGGTTTTACCGTGCGGAACGGCGAGCGCTTCACCCAGCGCGGTAGGGCCTTCGCTTTCGCGCTGTAACACGCTCTGGATGAATGTTTCTTCATCGCAGATGATTTTTCGCCTGGCGAGCGGTTCGGCGAGCCAGCGGATCAGCGCTTCAGGCGTACGGTGCGGCGGGTTGATAAAAACCAGATCGGGGTGCGTCAATGCAAGCAAGTTCATATTAAGCCTCCATCAAAAAATCGCAGGTTGCGAAAGGGGGGATTGCCGTTACCGGCGGCACAGACTCTTCCAGATAGTTGATCTGACGTAGCCCCGCCAGACTTTCCGGGACGGGAACCGGCTGCGTCCCGGCGTTAAACACCCGGACGATGGTGCCATTCGACCGTTGCGCATGGGGCAGGGCAGAAAGGACTAGCGGCTCCGGCAGGGTCAATAATGAGAATTGTGCCGGAAGCTGATGTTCGGGCAGACGCAACGCAAAGCGCTCAATGCGGTGATCGAGCGTGTGTAACGATTGCCGTTGGTAGGTGAAGGGCTGTCCGCCCGCCTGATTTTCCAGTTGGCGAAGCGTGAGATGATCGGCGCTGTCGGCCAGCGCGACGGTAAATGAAAAGTGCAGCGGTTTCAGTAACTGGGCGTCGGGGGTCTCAACCACCGTATTATTAATGCCGGACGCACGTCCCGGTCGCCAGTCGAGATCGTTGCGCCCGAGCACGCCCGTCGCTTTAAACAACGTCAGGGCAATCGTCGCGGGTTCGCTGCCGATAATCTGAAATTCCTTCATACCGCGACTATTCACCACCAGCGCTTTGCCCACTTCCGCGACAGCAATAATGCCTTCGGTGGTTTCGATATCCACGGGCATCTCGCGATAGCGCTCCTGCCAGTTTTCACTCTCACACCCCGTATCGCGCTGGATTATCGCGAAGGGCTGGGAGGCGATAGCGTGACGGGTGCGAATATCGCTGCCGATCAGTAAACGTAGCCGGTGATCGCAGTGGCTGTTTTCCAGCGAAGCCTCGACGTACAGGTTCGGATCGTCTTCGCGTAATGTGCACTCCAGACAAATGGATAACGGCGTTCGGGCAGTATCCTGGCGTCCGGCGAGATCTGGCGGAAGAAACAGGGTGGCTTCAACGATCAGCTTTTCGACAAGCGGCGTTTTCAGGCAGCCGACGAGCGTGAAATGGTCGCATCGCGTCGGCGTATCGCCCGCAAGCGGTGAGAAATCGTAGCTGTCGCCCGCATCTGCACAGTCTTCAAGGGTAAAGAACGAGGGGATGCATCTGCCGCTGCGTTTGTCGTGCAGGGTTAGCGTTCCGTCGTCCAGCGTTAATCGATACTGTGCATTCTCTATCTCGCTGCCCGTTGTCTGTTCAGGCTGCCGGAAAGGCGCCGGGTCATCTTCAACGTTAACGCTGAGATAGCCGACCGGCGGCAGAACCGGTGTTTTCACAGCAACGTGCCAGCGGTAATAAGGGGGAAGGGGCGTTTCACACTCGCCTTCGGCGTTAAGGGAGATCGCCGTTCCGCCGGGCAACACGTCTCTTTTCAGGACGTCGAAGGGGATGGCCTGCCCCTGATACATCAGGGCGATATTTTCAGCGCGGCTATAGAGAGTGGTTTTCACCACGCGCTGCGTTTGCGTGCCCAGCGGGTTAAAAATCAGCAGATCGCCTTCCCGAGCGCAGGCGGCGGCCAGGGTTTTCACCACCAGGTTCCACAGGCTATGGCACAGCTGTTCGGTTTGCTCCAGTCGATGCAAAATATCGCGGTTGGTGGCATCGCTGTTACAGCCGCCGATGGAGTCATGGGCATGGCTTCGCAACAGCTTCTTCCAGAGCGTATCGACCACCGAGAGGTTGACCGGCAGCCCCTGATGACGCGCCATGGCGATTGTCGGCTCCAGCTGCCGCAGGATGAACTGCTCAACTGCATCATTTTTCTTTTTAATGTCGTAGCGCACGGAGCCGATCGTTTTATGGATGCGGGTGTAGCGCGGCGATTTCAGCTCTCCTTCCCAGAATTCAAACTGTTCACGCTGCGCGCGCAGAATGTCGACGTAGCGCTCCAGCGAACTGATGACGTAATGGTCCTCATCCGGGGAGCGTGCGCTGGCGACCTGCAGGATTTTCGGCAGCGCCGGGTCGATGCTGACCTGATCGCCGCCGCAGGGCAGCAGCAGGTCATTTATTCCGGCCCGCGAGCGCAGGAGATTGACCATCGGGAAGATTTTTCCCTGCAAATGGCTCGCGTCTGAAGAGATGTTTTTAGCCGCGCCATAACCGAATGCCATCGCGCAGGCGATAACGGTCGCCCCTGACGGCGCGCGCCAGAGGAACTGGCTGCTTTTCGCCTGTCTGTCGTGATCGATGCCGCGCCAGAAGACGATGTTGTCGATATTGCAGCCCTGCAAAATCGTGGGCATCTGCGCATTGTGGCCGAAGGTATCCGGAAGATACCCAACCTGCATGGCGTGCCCCAGTGTCCGGGCAGAAAAAATGCCGTATTTGAGGTTGCGGATAATGGATTCGCCATGCACGTTGTAGGTGTCCGTCTGGGTATACCACGGCCCCACAAAAATCCTTTTCTCTTTGACCAGCGTTTCCAGCCTGGTGCGATAATCGGGATTGATAGCGAGAAAGTCTTCTACCACCGCCATCTGTCCATCAATGTGATAGCAGCTGTAAGCCGGGTCCTGCTCCAGCGTGTCGATGACGTCCGCAAAGTTATATGACGCCAGCACCATGCTGTCCTGACGGGTGAAATACCACTCCTGATCCCAGTGCGTATGGGCAATGACGTGGATCTGATTCATGACCTTCCCCTTAGCTGGCGTTCTTTGGGCTGACGTAAAGCACGCCCAGGGCGCAAATCAGTGCGCCAATAAAGACGCTCGCCAGGTAGCCCGCCACGTTGGTTGCCAGCGGCCAGCCCCAGATGGCCGGCAGCGGCAGCGTCTGCTTCACGCCGAGTGCAATGGCGACCAGCGCGCCGGCAACGGCACCGGTCATGAACACCGGGATCAGACGTGGGTTTTTCAGGATGAACGGGATCGCGCCTTCGGAGATCCCAATCACGCCAAGCAGCAACGAGGTGCTGCCAACGGTTTTCTCTTCCCGGCTAAAAACATCCGGTAGTCCAAAGCGGCCGTTGAGGAACGCGGCAAAGCCGACGCCAATAGAGGGGATCACGATGGAGAGTTCGCGGGCGGTGAGATCAAACGTTTCGCTCATGCCATTCAGGCCGAGCGCGACCGAGCCTGCCGCCTTGTTGACCGGGCCGCCCAGGTCGAACGCGGTGCCTGCGGCGATCATCGCGGAATAGAATCCGCGCCCGGTGTCACCTGCCGAGGTAAAAAAGACCACCATCAGCTGGTTAAGCGAGCCGAAAATCGGGTTAATCAAATATTCCATGACCATCACCAGCGTAATGCCGGTGATCAGTGGGACGACCAGCATGGTCTTGATGGTGGTGAGCTGTTGGCGGACGTGAATGGAATCATTCAGCCAGCGCACCAGATAGCCCACAAAAAAGCCAATGCCGATCGCGCCGAAAAAGCCGGACGGCATAAAGCCTTCGATATCAAAGAAGCGCTTGTAGACCTCGTCTGACATGATGCCGCCGATAAGTCCGGGGATCAGCGCCGGTTTGCCGGCAATGGAAAACGCCAGATACATGGCGAAAACCGGATACATGAACTTAATGGTCATAAAGCCCACTTTATCCAGCACGCTGAACGGCGAATGGTCGATGTTAATAAACTGGCCGGTAATTTTGGCCGTTGCCATCATCAGCCCGCCCATGACCACCACCGGCAGCATATAGCTGATGGCCGCCATGATATGGCCGATAAAAATCTGGTAAGCCGAAGGCTGGAGTTCGTCTTCATGTACGACAGTCGTGACGTTTTTTTCCATGGCAAGCGCCTGACGCAGATAGCGATCGGTATGCTTGATCAGCTCTTGCGTGCGGGTCTGAAGGTGGGGAATGTTTTCAAAGCGCTCGGCATCCTGAATGGGGACGTCGGTTGCCAGAATAATGGCCGTGGCGGAGGCAATATCCTGCTTCGTTAAGCGATTTTTAACGCCGTCGCTGCCCTGCGTTTCGACCTTCACCTCAATATTATGCTCTTTAGCCCATGCAATAATTTTATTCGCCGCCATAAAGGTATGTGCAATGCCCGTCGGGCAGGCCGTTACCGCGACAACTTTCTGTTTCGTCATTGTCATAATTCCCTGGATGTGAAAACAGGGAAAGTATAAAGAGAACCTAAAACAGTTTTTAACGTTTGCTAATACTAATTACGTATCGTGATACGCGTAAATGCAATGTGTGAAGCGCCTTCCAGAGACTATTTCTCTGTTGTGTTAATATCATGCCGGGATTAAACAGGGTGTAATATATGAATTCATTCCAGGGAAGTGAACGCTTGATATTTGAATACATTCAGCATCACGCGTTTAATATTTCTAATATTTCGGCAAAAGAGATTGCCCGTGATACCTTTACAACGACAACATCCGTTAATCGTGTGTGTAAAAAAATGGGGTATAAAAGCTATACCGAGCTTCGGTATCGTTTTTTACGCGATCATTTTACCCCTGCGCCTGCAGTGCCCGACGCGGGTCCGCAGGCGGACGACATTGTGGCGGAGGTGTCCAGGCTGCTCATCCATTCCAGCCATATCTATCTGTACGCACGCGGCGCCTCGCTTACCAGCCTCAACTACCTGTCGCGCTTTTTATCGCTGGCGAGCCTGCCGCATCTTATTTTGAATGACATGCACCAGCTGACACGGGTATCGAAGGGGACGCTGGTGCTGATCAGCAAATCCGGGGAGACACAGTCGCTGATAGAAATGGCGCGAAACGCGCTGCGCAAGGGCTTAAAGATTATTGCAATTACCCGTCAGGGGGCGACGCTGGCGTCGATCTCAACGCTATGCTGGCCGTTATCGATCGACATTAATGCGGTATCGCTGTATCAGCGGGAGGGCCAGCTTGAACTGTTAAGCGCCGTGGACCGTATCGGCTGCAGGCTGCTGCAGCACGATACGGTGTAGTCAGGCCGTCAGAGCTGCTTCACTATCCCCAGACGTACGGCATAATCATTTTCATGGTTGCCGTCATTGTTGATATAGGTTTTATCCAGTGACACCAGCTCGACGTAAGGCGTCCAGCCATCGTCGAGCTGGTAGTTGAACGCAACGGTATGCTCCCAGTAGGTATCATCCCCGGTTCCCTGATCGACATTATCCTGCCAGCGGAAGCGCGGGTTGTAGGACATACCGAATTTGCCAATGTTGTACGCGAACCAAATGTCGAACTGGTGTGACTGACGGCGGGTATAGCCGCTGCCGTCGAGTTCTTTGTCGCTGTGCGCGTCATTGATGGTGTTATAACGGTAACGGGCGGAAAGATTCAGACCGTTATCAAACGCTTTCCAGCCCTGAATGAAGGGGCGATAGTGGGTATTACTGGGGGTGAAAACCGTCACCATGCCAGGCGCAACGGCAAAGCCATTGCCCAGATTGAAGCGCCAGCGCGTTTCAATCTCCTGTGCCGCCTCCGTTAATCCTTTGTCATCGGGATTATTTCGGTCGGTATCACCAAAAAAGGTGTCGTTATGGTTTTGTGCGGCTTCAACGGAGAAGTAAAAACCGTTATCCGCCTGATGCATAACCTTAATACGAGAATCATTTACGTCAGAGCGCGTATTATGGCCAAAGCGAAGGTCGACGGACGTATTTCCGCACCATCCCTGTGTGCTCAATAATAATGCGCTAATACACGTTACTTTAATAATTGTCTTTTTCATCATGTCCTGCCGAGGTTATTTAATTGGCAGGACTATTTTTATTTTCGGTACGCCGTGATGTAAAAGTTATCGTCGTACATTTAGCGTATCGCTAAACATAAAAAAGGAGATACAGCATGCTGTATCTCCTGACGTTTATTCCTGCACCCACCAGATGGCTTCAAACGGGCGCAATTGCAGCGTATCGGGACGAGAGGGGACGTCCTCATAGTTGCTGAGTGCGACCTGCCATGCGCCCTGTACCGGGTCCGGCTGCCACTGCTGGCGCTCTCTGCTCAGGTTTGCCACCACCATCAGCGTCTGGCCCTGCCACTGGCGGCGATAGCACCACAGGGAAGGGTGTTCCGGCAGGAGATCTTCATAATCTCCCCACGTCAGCACCGGGAGGGTTTTGCGCAGACGAATCAGCGACTGATAGGTGTAGAACACTGAATCCGGGTCGTCCAGCGCCGTACGGGCATTCACGGTTTCATAGTTATCGCAGACCCCAATCCACGGCTCGCCCTCGGTAAAGCCCGCATTGTGCGACGCGTCCCACTGCATTGGGGTTCGCCCGTTATCGCGGGATTTACTCGCCAGAATCGCCAGTAATTCATCCGGCTCACGGCCATTGGCCCGCAGTTCGGCGAACATGTTCAGGCTTTCCACGTCGCGGTAGTCGGTGATGCGGCTGAAGTGCGGGTTGGTCATGCCCAGCTCTTCACCCTGATAGATGTACGGCGTGCCCTGCATGCCGTGCAGCACCATGCCGAGCATCTTTGCAGCGTGAACGCGGTGTTCCCCTTCGTCGCCAAAGCGCGACACGATGCGCGGCTGGTCGTGGTTACACCAGAACAGCGCGTTCCAGGCTTTGTTGTGCATCCCCTGCTGCCAGTGACGGAAAAGGGTTTTCAGCGCCACGAAGTCCGGCTTTGCCTTCGTCCACTTTTCGCCGCCGGGGTAGTCCACCTTCAGGTGGTGGAAGTTAAAGGTCATCGACAGCTCGCGCCCGTCGAGCGACGCGTACTGCTGGCAGTTCTCCAGCGAGGTTGACGACATCTCGCCCACCGTCATCAGGTTGCGCGGGGTGAAGACGTCGCGGCTCATCTCCTGAAGATATTCGTGGATGCGCGGGCCGTCAGTGTAGAAGCGGCGACCATCGCCAATGGAGTCGTCCGGGAAATCCTGATCTTTAGAGATGAGGTTAATGACGTCCAGACGCAAGCCGTCCACGCCGCGATCGGCCCAGAACTCGCATACCTTTTTCAGCTCGGCGCGCACCGCCGGGTTTTCCCAGTTGAGATCTGCCTGCTCGGGCGCGAAAAGGTGAAGATAATACTGCTCGCTCTCGGCGTGCCAGCGCCAGGCGTTGCCGCCAAACTTGGAGCGCCAGTTGTTGGGGAGCTGCTCCGGCGTGCCGTCGCGCCAGATGTAGAACTGGCGGTACGGGCTCTCTTTGTTCAGCGACTCGCGGAACCAGGCGTGCTGCGTGGAGGTATGGTTAAACACCATATCCAGCACGATGCGAATGCCGCGTTCGTGCGCTTCGGCAACCAGCTCGTCAAAGTCATCCAGCGTGCCAAAGGACGGGTCGATGGCGGTGTAATTCGCCACGTCGTAGCCGTTATCCACCTGCGGGGAAATATAAAAAGGCGTCAGCCAGATGGCGTCGATGCCGAGGGTTTTCAGGTAATCCAGCCGCTGCGTCACGCCGCGCAGATCGCCGGTGCCGCTGCCGGTGGTGTCCTGAAAACTCTTTGGGTAAATCTGGTAGATGACGCCGTTCTGCCACCAGTGAGGAAGGATATTCATAGTGCGTTCCTGCAAATGCGAAGGGGCGCAATTGCGCCCCGAAAGATGAAGTTAAACAATCTGCAGCGTGCCCTGACGGAATTTACGCTGGTAAACCACGGTGGTGAGCGCCATGGGGACGATAATCGCCACCGCCATGGCCAGGGCAAACACCTGCCAGAAAGTAGGCTGGATGGAGAGGATGCCCGGCAGGCCGCCGACGCCAATCCCGTTCGCCATCACGCCGTTCAGGCCGCACAGCAGGCCCGCCAGGCCAGAGCCGATCATCGCGCAGAGCATCGGGAAGCGATACTTCAGGTTGATGCCGTACATCGCCGGTTCGGTGACGCCGAGATAGGCGGAGATGGCCGCCGGAACGGAGATCTCACGCTCGTTGTGCTTACGGCTAACGATAATGATGCCGGTCACCGCAGAGGCCTGTGCGATGTTAGAGAGGGCGATAATCGGCCAGACCGGGGTACCGCCGAGGCTCTGGATCATCTGCATATCGATGGCCAGCGTGGTCTGGTGCACGCCGGTGATCACCAGCGGGGCATACAGGAAGCCAAACAGCGCGGCACCGATTGGCGCGAAGCTGCCGGTCATCAGATGACGCACCGCGAAGGCCACGCCGTCGCCGATCATGCGGCCAAACGGACCGATAAAAGCGTGCGCCAGGAAGACGGCCAGGATCAGCGAGCAGACCGGCACCACCACCAGGTAGAGGTAATCCGGCACGATGCGCTTCAGACGCGTCTCAATAAAGCCCAGCGCCAGACCCGCCAGCAGGGCCGGAATGACCTGCGCCTGATAGCCCACCTTGGCGATGGTAAACAGGCCGAAGTTCCATACCTCAGGCACCTGCTGACCAAGTAAGTAAGCGTTCATTAACTGCGGAGAGACCAGCGTGACGCCCAGTACGATACCGAGAATTGGCGTACCGCCCATCTTGCGCACCGCGGACCAGCAGATCCCGACCGGCAGGTAGAAGAAGATCGCTTCGCCAATCAGCCACAGGAAGTCATAGATGCTTTGCAGCGCTGGGTACATCTGCGCCAGGGTTTTACCGTCGCTCATCGGCACATCGCCGATGACGTTACGGAAGCCCAAAATTAAGCCCCCGCTGATCAGCGCCGGCAGCAGCGGGAAGAAGATTTCTGCAAAGTGGGAAATCAGCTGCTCGTGCCACTTCATATTCTGGCGCGCCGCCTTCTTCGCCTGCTCTTTATCGGCAGAAGAGTGTCCGGTGGTCGCCAGCAGAGCCTGATAGTAATCGCCCACTTCGGTACCAATCACCACCTGGAACTGTCCGGCGTTGGTGAAGCAGCCTTTCACCATGGAAAGCTCTTCAATCGCCTTCGGGTTGGCCTTGGCCGGGTCGTTCAGCACGAAGCGCAGGCGGGTAATGCAATGGCTGACGGTGGCGATGTTTTCGCGGCCGCCGACCAGGACGATCAGCCGATCGATATCTGCTTGTTTGACTTTACTCATCATGAAACCTCATGACAGATGTTGAGGGGGGTAATGACCTGAGCGCAAGCCTACTCCTTCAGCGTGACGGCGAAAATGGGAACGTTCCCGAAATCGGGCGAAGATCACAATAAACGATTCAGGGGGGTTATGAGAGACGGGCAGGAATAACGATCTGGCGCGGCTCGCTCCGCCCGTTGATCTGCTCGATCAGCTGCGCGGCGGCCTGTCTGCCGGACTCGGCGTAGCCGGGATCGACGGTGATAATTTCAGGGTGCAGGAACTTCATCAGCGGCGTGCTGCCGACGCTCGCCACCTGCAGGTTATCAATGCGCTGCTCCTGCAGATACTTGCTGGCACCCAGCGCAAGGGTGTCCGTGGCGCACACCAGCGCGGTGGTCTGCGGCGTCAGGACGCTGGCGACCTGCTCGTAGCCCTGCTTCATGCCCAGCCCCGGCAGGGAGGCCACGGCAGGGAGATTGTGCTTTTTGCAAAAGGCCAGATAGGCCTCGTGGCGGCGCTTGCCGGTGGTAACGTCCGCGTGCGGCACGCCCAGATAGCTGATGTGGCGGTGGCCTTCTTCGTACAGGCGCTGCATCAGGGTGATAATCGCCCCCTCATCGTCATAACAGACGGAGGCAAAGCCGTGGGCATCGCGCGCCAGCAGCACCAGAGACGGCTGCCAGTGTTTCAGCATCTCCTCGTCAATGCCGGTAAAACCAAACAGCACCACGCCGTCAATGTTACGGCGCTGGAGCATGCCGAGATGTTCTTCCACCAGCTGTGGCGAGAACTGGCTCTCCATCATGATCGGATCATAGCCCTGCTCGTAGAAGGCAGGCAGCATGGTCTGAACGGCGAGGTTTTCGGAGAGGGAATCCAGACGCGAAACGATGATCGCAACCACTTTATCGCTCTGCCCGCGCATGGCGCGCGCGGAGCGGGAAGGGGAAAAACCGTGCTGATTCATGACCGCCTCAACGCGCTCGCGGGTGCGTTCGCTGACGCCGCTTTCGTTGTTCAGCACGCGTGAGACGGTTGATTTCCCCACGCCGCTTAAACGCGCGATGTCTTTAATCGTAAGGCGGTTCTGCATGCTGTTTTCCCTGTAACAACGACAAAATGGTCAATTGAGCCTAATGCTATAGCGCGATTTCGCTATGGGCAAAGTCTGGTTTACGTACTGTTTATTTGCAGGCGCGTATAATACCTCCCGAATCGTCACAAAGGGTACGCTTAAATCTTTATACTGCGCGGCGACACCCTGTTTTTTTACTTACCGGAGGCTTTATGGATCCCGATCCCGCACCTCTCCTGAACGGGAGAATTTGTTCTTTCCGGTAAGCCAGCTTTTGCTGTCTCACCGGTAATGTGAGGCAGCAACGTCCCAAACGTTCCTGCTTGAAAAATTGAGTGCCTGACAGGTACGGCTTTGCCACGCCTGAAGGGATTGCTGCGTCCGCCTGGCGGATGCGGAGGAATGTCTATGTTTAAAAATATCACCCGGCAGCTGCAGGCGATGCTGAGCCGCCATCTGCCACACCGTCTTGTTCAGCGCGACCCGCTGCCCAATGCCAAAAACATGGCGGGAGCGGCGATCCCGGCGTCCCTGACCGAACGCTGCCTGAACGTGGCGGCGATGGATGAAAACGAAGTCTGGCGCGCCTTTGGCGGCCATCCGGAAGGGCTGAACGCGGCAGAAGTGGAAAAAATCCGCGCCGTGCACGGCGATAACCAGATCCCGGCGCAGAAGCCCTCTCCGTGGTGGGTGCATCTGTGGCTCTGCTACCGCAACCCGTTCAACCTGCTGCTGACCGTGCTCGGCATTATCTCTTACGCGACGGAAGACCTTTTTGCCGCGGGCGTAATTGCCCTGATGGTGGGTATCTCCACGCTGCTGAACTTCATTCAGGAAGCCCGCTCCACCAAAGCGGCAGACGCCCTGAAGGCGATGGTCAGCAACACCGCGACCGTCTCGCGCGTGATTAACGACCTCGGCGAAAACGCCTGGGTTGAGCTGCCCATTGACCAGCTGGTGCCGGGCGACCTGGTGAAGCTGGCGGCGGGAGACATGATCCCGGCGGATTTACGCATCATCCAGGCGCGGGATTTGTTCGTGGCGCAGGCCTCCCTGACCGGGGAGTCCCTGCCCGTTGAGAAGGTATCGCGCAGCCGCGACCCGCAGCAGATGAACCCGCTCGAGTGCGACACCCTGTGCTTTATGGGCACCACGGTGGTCAGCGGCACGGCGCAGGCGATTGTCACCGCCACCGGGGGCAATACCTGGTTTGGACAGCTTGCCGGGCGCGTCAGCGAGCAGGAGAGCGAGCCGAATGCGTTCCAGAAAGGCATTGGCCGCGTCAGCATGCTGCTGATCCGCTTTATGATGGTCATGACGCCGATTGTCCTGCTGATCAACGGCTACACCAAAGGCGACTGGTGGGAGGCGGCGCTGTTTGCGCTCTCCGTGGCCGTTGGCCTGACGCCGGAAATGCTGCCGATGATCGTTACCTCCACGCTGGCGCGCGGGGCGGTCAAACTCTCTAAACAAAAGGTGATCGTCAAACACCTCGACGCCATTCAGAATTTTGGCGCGATGGACATTCTCTGCACCGATAAAACCGGCACCCTGACGCAGGATAAAATCGTGCTGGAGAACCACACCGACATCGCTGGTAAAACCAGCGAGCGCGTGCTCCACAGCGCGTGGCTGAACAGCCACTACCAGACCGGGCTGAAAAACCTGCTCGACGTGGCGGTGCTGGAAGGCGTGGACGAGGAGGCCGCCCGTACGCTCTCCGGCCGCTGGCAGAAGGTGGACGAAATCCCGTTCGACTTCGAGCGCCGCCGCATGTCGGTGGTGGTGAGCGAGCAGCCGGACGTGCACCAGCTGATCTGCAAAGGCGCGCTGCAGGAGATCCTGAACGTCTCCACGCAGGTGCGCCATAACGGGGAGATCGTGCCGCTGGACGACACCATGCTGCGCCGCATCAAGCGCGTCACCGACAACCTGAACCGTCAGGGGCTGCGCGTGGTGGCGGTGGCGAGCAAATTCCTGCCCGCGCGGGAGGGGGACTATCAGCGTATCGACGAATCCGATTTGATCCTCGAAGGTTACATCGCATTCCTCGATCCGCCGAAAGAGACCACTGCACCGGCGCTGAAGGCGCTGAAGGCGAGCGGCATCACCGTCAAAATTCTCACCGGCGACAGCGAGCTGGTGGCGGCCAAAGTGTGTCACGAAGTGGGGCTGGACGCGGGCGATGTGGTGGTGGGGAGCGACATTGAGCACCTCACCGACGACGAACTGGCGCAGCTTGCCCAGCGCACGACGCTGTTTGCCCGCCTGACGCCGATGCACAAAGAGCGCATTGTGACGCTGCTGCGTCGTGAAGGGCACGTGGTGGGCTTTATGGGCGACGGCATCAACGATGCGCCCGCCCTGCGTGCGGCGGACATTGGCATCTCCGTGGACGGCGCGGTGGATATCGCCCGTGAAGCGGCTGATATCATCCTGCTGGAAAAGAGCCTGATGGTGCTGGAGGAGGGCGTCATTGAAGGGCGTCGCACCTTCGCCAACATGCTCAAATACATCAAAATGACCGCCAGCTCCAACTTCGGTAACGTCTTCAGCGTGCTGGTGGCGAGCGCGTTTCTGCCGTTCCTGCCGATGCTGCCGCTGCACCTGCTGATCCAGAACCTGATGTACGATGTCTCTCAGGTAGCGATCCCGTTTGATAACGTGGATGACGAGCAGATCCAGAAGCCGCAGCGCTGGAACCCGGCCGATCTGGGCCGCTTCATGCTGTTCTTTGGGCCGATCAGCTCCATCTTCGACATTCTGACCTTCTGCCTGATGTGGTTTGTGTTCCACGCCAACACCCCGGAACACCAGACGCTGTTCCAGTCCGGCTGGTTCGTGGTCGGCCTGCTGTCCCAGACGCTGATTGTGCATATGATCCGCACCCGCCGCATTCCGTTCATTCAGAGCCGCGCCGCGTGGCCGCTGATTGTGATGACGGGCATTGTGATGGCGCTCGGCATCGCGCTGCCGTTCTCCCCGCTGGCAAGCTACCTGCAGCTGCAGGCGCTGCCGCTGAGCTACTTCCCATGGTTGGTGGCGATCCTCGCGGGTTATATGGTGCTGACCCAGATGGTGAAAGGGTTCTATGCGCGTCGATATGGGTGGCAGTAAGCTCATTTTGCCACAATCCAGACGTAGGCCGGGTAAGGCGAAGCCGCCACCCGGCATCTGGCTTTCCTCCCAAATTCAACAACCTGTGATCTCCGTCGGCGCATTCGCTTGACGACAATTTGTACGCATGTTAACAGAATGTTTTGCCTGAATTTGGCCCGTCAGATAAGGAACATTCATGTTACGGTACAGTCTCTTAACCGCCGGGCTTATGCTCGGCGCCTCCGCTTTTGCCGCGCCGGCAGGCGACCTTCCCCTGATGCCCTGGCCTGCGAAGGTTGAACGCCCGACGACGCAGGGCGCGCTGGTGCTTAACAATCAACTCTCCGTGAGCGTCAGCGGCGACGATCTGGGGGACGCGGTCAACCGCCTGCGCCAGCGCATTGCGCTGCAAACCGGCTGGACGCTACAGCCGCAGGCCGAAAAACCTGACAAGCCGACCATCCGTATCGCCATCGCTAAAAAGGTGAAGCCGCAGCCGCTGCCGGACAGCGATGAGAGCTACAAACTCACGGTGGATGCCAACGGCGTGAACATCTCCGCTAACACCCGCTTTGGCGCATTGCGCGCAATGGAAACCTTGCTCCAGCTGATGCAGAACGGTGCCGAAAACACTTCGATTCCGTGGGTTACCATCGAAGATTCGCCGCGCTTCCCGTGGCGCGGGCTGCTGCTCGATTCGGCGCGTCATTTCATCCCGTTACCCGATATCAAGCGCCAGATCGACGGTATGGCCGCGGCCAAGCTCAACGTCCTGCACTGGCATCTGACTGACGATCAGGGCTGGCGCTTTACCTCGAAGCGTTATCCAAAATTAACCCAGCTTGCCAGCGACGGGCTGTTCTACACCCCTGAGCAGATGCGCGAGATTGTGCGTTACGCAGCCGAACGCGGCATACGCGTGGTGCCGGAAATCGATATGCCGGGCCACGCCTCAGCGATTGCCGTCGCCTATCCAGAACTGATGAGCGCGCCGGGGCCGTACGCTATGGAGCGCCATTGGGGCGTGCTGAAGCCGGTGCTGGATCCCACCAAAGAGGCGGCCTACACCTTTGCCGACGCGATGGTCAGCGAACTGGCGGCGATCTTCCCCGATCCGTATCTGCATATTGGCGGCGATGAGGTGGACGACAGCCAGTGGAAGGCAAACGCGGCGATCCAGAGATTTATGCGCGACAACAAACTGGCGGACAGCCACGCGCTGCAGGCGTATTTCAACCGCAAGCTGGAGACGATCCTTGAGAAGCACCACCGGCAGATGGTCGGCTGGGATGAGATCTACCATCCCGATCTGCCGAAAAGCATTCTGATCCAGTCCTGGCAGGGACAGGACGCACTGGGGCAGGTGGCGCAGAACGGCTATAAGGGCATTCTCTCAACCGGCTTCTACCTCGACCAGCCCCAATCCACCGCCTATCACTACCGCAACGAAATCGTGCCGCAGGGGCTGAATGGCGTGGACGTGATAGCGGACACCGACAGCGTCCAGAGCTGGGCTTTCTCCATGCCGCGCCTGAAGGGCAAGCCGGTGGAAGGCAGCTTTACGCTGGTGAAAGGCGACGCCGGGTGGCGCGGTTTTATTGATTTTGCCGGGAAATCGCGTCGGGCGGTGAATAACATTCAGTGGCGCGACGACAACCAGGTGACCTTTACCGTCGACACCTGGATGGGTGAAACGCGCCCGGTGGTCAACGTTGATAACGACAAACTCACCGGCTATTTCCTGGTGGGAAACACCCGCTACCCGATTAGCGGCGCGCGTCTGGACGACGTGCCGAAAGGTACCCCTCCGGTCGTGCCGGACGTGGCGAATCAGGCCAACCTGCTTGGCGGCGAAGCCGCGCTGTGGGCGGAAAACGTGGTGGCGCCGGTGCTGGACATCCGCCTGTGGCCGCGCGCCTTTGCGGTGGCGGAGCGGCTGTGGTCGGCGCAGGACGTCAACGACGTCGACAATATGTACACCCGCCTGCAGGCGATGGACAGCTGGTCGACGGTGTCGGTCGGGCTGCAGCAGCATACCCAGCAGCAGGTGCAGTTCACGCGCCTCGCTAACAATGCGGACACCCTGCCGCTGCAGATCCTCGCTCAGGCGATTGAACCGGCCCAGTATTACACCCGCCAGCACCTGAAGTTCCAGGCCGGAAACTACCATCAGTTTGAGCCGCTTAACAGACTTGCAGATGCGTTGAACGCCGAAAGCGCCACCGTGCGCCAGATGCACAAGTGGGCGGACCGCCTGGTGAGCGACGCGGAAGACACGGAGAGCGCCGAGGCGCTGCGCCACGTCTTTAACCGCTGGCAGAACAACACCAGCGACGTGCTGGCCTTGAGCGAAAACAGCTATCAGCTGAAGGCCATTAAGCCGGTCATTCTGGAGGTGGATAAGCTGGCCTCGATTGGCCTGAGGCTGACGGATCTGGTGGCGCGTCAGGGGACGCTGGACGACAAAGAGATCGCGTCGATCCAGAGCGAGCTGGACAGCGCGGCGAAGGTGCAGGATGAGGTGGTGATTGCGGCGGTCTATCCGCTGGAGACGCTGCTACGCGCCACGCGAAATCAGTAACACACATGCCCGGTGGCGCTGCGCTTACCGGGCCTACGTGGTGTAGGCCCGGTAAGCGAAGTGCCGCCGGGCATAAAGGCCACTCAGTTCTTCAGAACCCACGCCTCTTTCCAGTGTGCGCCAACGCCTGGCTCATACTGGTTTGCGGTTGGGCTGTACTGCACGCAGAAGCCACTGTACGGGAAAGGCTTACATTCGTAGGTCTTACCGTCTTTAGGCTGAAGCACCACGGTACCTGCCTTGTACGACGCGATATTGTCCGGGAAGGTAAAGTCGTGGTGGCCGGTGCTATCCGCAGCGGCATCGCCTTCCAGCATCAGGTTCAGGACGTCCTGCGCGAACAGGGTGCCGTCTTTATTGGTCGCGTAGTATTTCAGCATGTGGTGGCCGGCGGTCACGTCGGTCAGGGTCATGGTGACGTCCTGATTGCTGTTGTTCATGTCCTGCTTCAGGTAGCCTTTTTCCGCACCGTGGTGGTTCATCACGTGTGCTTCAAAATTCACGTCGCCCTGCGTATTCACGTGGAAGGTCACGGTCGCGTTGCCATGTTCGATTTTGCTGTATTGCAGATCGGTAACGGCAATGGTCTCATTCACCTGCGCTTTTTGCTCTTCATAAGAGATAGCAACGGACTGCAGCGTGCTGCCGTCTTTCACGAATACGCTGTTGGCGCCGTGAACCGGGCTGATGTCACCGGCTTCATCCTTCACGCCGACGCGCACGTCGTGCTGTGCGGTGTTGATCTTCTGCGCCAGATCGTAGGACCACTGGTTAGCGTCGCCTTGTTCAGCAGAGCCGATGGTCATCTCGGTGCGCATGGCGGTCACTTCGCCGTGGGCGTCGAAGAAGCGTGCGATAACTTTATCGCCCACGTTCAGGTTATTACCGGCAATCTGGCCGCTCAGGGTTTTGCTCCACTCGGACACAACCGCAGGCGTTTCGTCCGGGGTAACGTTGCCGCCATTCCCGAAATCAACGTCGATAGCCTGATAGAAGCTGTTTGTGGTATCTGCAATTTCCCATACGCCGTAAATTACCTGATAGCCTGTGCGTTCAGGAACATTACAGGTCATGGATTTAGTTACGGCTGGCGCCTGGCTATTTCCGTTAATTGTACAGAACGGGGTTAATTCAAACTGATCGCGAGTTAGCGGCTTATTTGGGTCCCAGTTTTGTTTGGTAATGTAATAACGCCAGTTGGTGGTTTTGTGCGGCGCAGTATGGTGCCAGACAAATTCATGCGGGCCCGCGGTCATCGGGTTTTTAGTCCACGCATTCAGGCTCTGCTTATCCAGCTGTGAATATTGAGAGATACCCGCGCTGGCGAGGTGTCCGTCTGCTGGCTCTGCCCCGGTCGGGAAGCCGGAGGTTTTCTCTACGCTCTGCGGTTCATACTGTACGGAGCCGCAATCAATATTTTGACCCAGCTTACACATATAGGCGCGGCTGGCAGGAGATTCAATATATCCGTGAGCAAATGCCGAAGATGCAACGGTCACTGTTGCGAGGGCAAGTGCAATTTTTGAAAGTTTCATTACTCATCCATTATTAGAGAATATTACTAGGCGAGGGAGAGTCTAATAATGGATCTGGCTCTGTGTCATTTTACCCGGAGAGTAAAAATAACCGAAATAAAAAAGGCAGCCCGAGCTGCCTTCTGTTTATTGAAAAGTATTAACGACGTACGGCGATCGCTTCAATTTCAATTTTCACGTCTTTTGGCAGACGCGCCACTTCCACGCAGGAGCGCGCCGGGAAGGTGGCGTTGTGCTCGGTGAAGAACGCTTCATACGTAGCGTTAACGGTGGCGAAGTCGTTCAGATCTTTCACGAACACCGTCGTTTTGACGATATCACCCACTTTCAGGCCCGCAGATTCAACGATAGCCTGCACGTTTTCCAGCGACTGACGCGCCTGCGCCGCCACGTCGGCCGGTACTTCACCGGTTTTCGGGTTTACCGGGATCTGGCCAGAGGTGATGATCATGCTGCCCAGATCAACGCCCTGAACGTATGGGCCGATAGCCGCTGGTGCATTTTCCGTCGCGAGTACTTTGCTCATTTTTTCTCCAGAATTACAGCGTTAAGAATGTTCCCGGCCATTATAACAGCCGGGATTTCATTACCAACCTCAATTAGTTGGCCAGCACCACATAATGGGAAAACTCTTTTTCGCAGTATTTGCATTTGAGCGCGATGTCATTGGCGCGCTTTTTCACTGCAAAGCTGGACGAAACCGGCTCGGCGTGGCTGATGCAGTTGCTGTTCGGGCAGACCAGCACGCTTTCGATGCGCTCCGGCAGGCTCGGGCGGGATTTGCCCACCACGTCGTAATCGTCGATGCGGTTAACCGTGGCGTCCGGCGCGTACAGCGACAGCTGGTTGACCTGCTCGTCGGTCAGGAAGGTGTTCTCGATCTTGATCAGATCTTTACGGCCCATTTCGCCGGACGGCAGGTTCAGGCCGATGGTGATGCGCTGGTCGGTTTCGGTCAGTTTGAACAGCGTCAGCAGCTTAAAGCCCACCTGTGCAGGGATGTGGTCAATCACGGTGCCACGCTTGATGGCTTCAACCTGGAGTTTGTTATCGTGTGTCATGGTCGTCTCCCCTTACAGAGCTAATTCGCGATTCAGAACCAGTGCCAGTAACGCCTGGCGAGCGAAGATGCCGTTTCCGGCCTGCTGGAAGTACCAGGCGTGCGGCGTTTTATCCACGTCGGTGGCAATCTCATCGATGCGCGGCAGCGGGTGCAGCACCTTCATGTTGTCGCGCGCGCCGTCGAGGTCGCTGGCGCGCAGCACGAACTGCGCCTTCACGTTGGCGTATTCGGACGGATCCAGACGCTCTTTCTGCACGCGGGTCATATAGAGAATATCCACGTTGCCCACCACCTCTTCGATGCTGGCGTGCAGGCTCCACGTAATGCCTTTCTCGTCCAGCATGTCGAGGATGTACTGCGGCATCGCCAGCGCGTCCGGGGCGATGAAGAAGAAGCGGTTGCCGCTAAATTTCGCCAGCGCCTGGGTCAGGGAGTGGACGGTGCGGCCGTACTTCAGGTCACCGACCATGGCGATGTTCAGGTTTTCAAGCGTGCCCTGCGTCTCCTGAATGGTGAACAGGTCCAGCAGGGTCTGCGTCGGATGCTGGTTGGCGCCGTCACCGGCGTTCAGCACCGGAATGCCGCCAGAAAACTCGGTCGCCAGACGCGCCGCGCCCTCCTGCGGGTGGCGCATCACAATCGCGTCAACGTAGGTGCTGATCACTGAAATGGTATCCGCCAGGGTTTCGCCTTTTTTGCCCAGCGACGTGTTGCTGCTGTCCGAGAAGCCCACCACGCTCGCGCCCAGGCGGTGCATGGAGGTTTCAAAGGAGAGGCGGGTGCGCGTCGAGGCTTCAAAGAAACAGCTCGCGATCACCTTGTGCTTCAGCAGCTCCGGCTGCGGATTGGCCTTCAGTTTTGCCGCGGTTTCCAGAACCAGTTCCAGCTCTTCGCGGCTGAGGTCGTTTATGGAAATGATGTGTTTTTGATAAAGCGGATTCATGTTTATCTCCTGACGCCGGGCAAAAAAAAGCCCCTCAAATGAGGGGCTCTGGGAATAGGTTTAGCAACGGGAAGAAAAACGGCAGGCCAGCGTCTGATTTCAGACGCGGTAAGACGTTATGTCGTACACGCTTGACCATGCTTCCTCCCGGCAAATTGTCGGGCATTATACGCAGCTCGTTTTTGGGATCAAGCGATTTAATGCACGCTTTACTCAATGCAAACGGTTCTTTATGAATATTAATGCATTCTGAGCAAATAATTAATTTGCTTGTGCACCAGCGCGGTACGCTTCACCACCCGGGGCGCGACCCAGACAATACTGCTTCCCGCCACCACGCCTAAAATTTCCGGTAACTGGTGATAATCCAGAATACGCGCCACCGCGCGGCCATATCCGGCAACGGTATGAATAAGGATAAATTCGCTATTGTGCTCCACGCTCACCACCATTTCGGAGACGGTACGCGCGGCGTCGGGGGCAGGGCGCAGCTGGGGATTCAGCGAATAAATCTTTAGCCCTTTGGCATTGCGAATTTTTATGACGCCAAGCAGCTTGAGCAGACGTGAAACGGTGGACTGGCTGATGGTCTCAAAACCCCGCTCCTGCAAGTCGCGGCGGA
Source organism: Enterobacter cloacae complex sp. P13B (assembly GCF_014895915.1). Classification (NCBI taxonomy): domain Bacteria; kingdom Pseudomonadati; phylum Pseudomonadota; class Gammaproteobacteria; order Enterobacterales; family Enterobacteriaceae; genus Enterobacter; species Enterobacter cloacae complex sp. P13B. Next base: position 6,831 of record NZ_JADBQN010000018.1, on the reverse strand, counting down.
TCTCTTCCTGAGAGAGATAGCTCTTTTCCGCGATCAGACGCTGGCAGACCGTTAGCTGTAGTTGTTCTTTGGGAGAGTACTCTTCGTAATCCATCATAGTTCCCATATCAGTTCCCGAAATAACCGGTGGCACCGCACCGATCCGTAGGCCGGATAAGCGCAGCGCCATCCGGCAAATCACAACAACGCGCCCAGGCTTAACGCCACCATAATCACCACCGTCAAAATCCCCAGCAGCGGCGCGACCCATTTCAGATAACGCACGTAGGGCACGCGGGCGATAGCCAGCCCGCCCATCACAACGGCAGAGGTGGGGGTGATAAGGTTAACGATGCCGGACGCCGACTGGTAAGCCGTAACCACCAGGTCGCGGTTGACGTTAGCGAAATCGGCAAGGGGCGCCATGATCGGCATCGTCAGAACGGCCAGGCCGGACGAAGAAGGCACAAGAAACGACAGCACCACCTCCAGCCAGTACATCACGTTAATGAACGCCACCGTCGACAATCCGGTGACCATCCCCTCGGCGCTGTGCAAAATGGTGTGGGTAATCATGCCCTTATCCATAATCACTACGATACCGCGCGCGATGCCGATAATCAGCGCGACGCCCAGCAAATCTCGCGCGCCGTTGATAAAGGTTGAGGTCAGCTCCTCTTCGCTCATGCGGGCGATAAGCCCAACGATAATGGCGCTGGCGAGGAATACCGCCGAGATCTCCGCCATCCACCAGCCCAGCACCGCCACGCCGTAGATCATCACCGCGAAGGCGAGGGCGAAAATCACCAGGATGAGTTTGCGCACCGGGGTAAATTCCAGCGACTGCTCGCCCTTGTTGCCGAGGAAGTGGGCGAGGTTCTCCTCCTGTTTATCCGCCACGATCGACAGCGACGGATCTTTGCGCACCTTGCGGGCATAGCGCATCACCCACGCCACGCAGATGATCCAGCCGATGACCAGCAGCGCGATGCGCAGCATGATCCCATTGGTGAAGGGGATCCCGGCGGCGTTGGCGGCGATCACCGTCGCGAACGGGTTAATGGTGGACCCGAGCGTGCCGATCCCCGCCCCGAGCAGTACGGTGGACGCGGCAACCACCGGATCGAACCGCGCCGCCAGCATCACCGGCACCAGTAAGGTATAGAAGGGCAGCGACTCTTCGGCCATGCCGTAAATCGTGCCGCCTGCGGCAAACAGCGCCATCAGGATCGGGATCATCCACTCTTCGCGCCCGCGCAGCTTAGTGGTGACGCGCTCGATCCCGGCGTCAATTGCCCCGGTTTTGGTGACGATCCCGAGAAATCCCCCGATGATCAGGATAAACAGCGCAACGTCGATCGCCCCGGCCTGGCCGGATTCCGGATCGTACAGTCCGGCTATCGGGGCCATCAGCACCGACACCAGCCCCTGCGGGTGCGATGCCACGTGCGCATAGGTGCCGGCAACCGGCACCTCTTTGCCGAGCGCCTCGTTCATCGCCATATGGTACTGCCCGGCCGGAACAATCCACGTCAGCACGGCAACCACGGCAATCAGAAAAAAGAGAATGGTGTAAGCGGAGGGAAACTTGAACTTGCCCATGATGTTCTCCTGAAACCCGGCGCACCCCGCGGCGCGCCGGGCGGTGATTAGTCGCCGAGTGTCGCCACCATGACCGCCTTAATGGTGTGCATGCGGTTTTCTGCTTCGTCAAAGACGATGGAGTTCGGTGATTCAAAGACCTCTTCCGTCACCTCCAGCCCCTTCAGGCCGTACGCCATCTCGATCTCGCGGCCCACTTTGGTGTGCTCGTTGTGGAACGCGGGCAGGCAGTGCATGAACTTGACGTTCGGGTTGCCGGTGGCCTTCATGACGTCCGCGTTGATTTGATACGGCTTCATCAGGCTGACGCGCTCGGCCCAGGCCTCCTTCGGCTCGCCCATGGAGACCCACACGTCGGTGTAGAGGAAATCGGTGCCCTGCACGCCTTCTTCCACGTCGTCGGTGAGGGTGATGCGTGCGCCCGTTTCTTTGGCGATGGCGCGGCACTGCTCAACCAGCCCGGCTTCCGGCCAGAAGGATTTCGGTGCCACAAGGCGGATATCCATCCCCATCTTGGCCGCGCCGACCATCAGGGAGTTGCCCATGTTATTCCGCGCGTCGCCGAGATAGGCAAAGCTCAACTCTGGCAGGGTTTTGCCCGGTGAATGCTCCAGCATGGTCATCAGGTCAGCGAGAATTTGCGTCGGGTGGAACTCGTCGGTCAGGCCGTTCCACACCGGCACGCCCGCGTATTCTCCGAGCTCCTCGACGATGGCCTGGCCGTAGCCGCGGTACTCGATGCCGTCATACATGCGGCCCAGCACGCGGGCGGTGTCTTTCATCGACTCTTTATGGCCGATCTGCGACCCGCTTGGGCCGAGGTAGGTGACCTGCGCGCCCTGGTCAAACGCGCCCACTTCGAAGGCGCAGCGGGTGCGGGTGGAGGTTTTTTCAAAGATCAGGGCGATGTTTTTCCCGACCAGCGTCTGCTTTTCGCGCCCGGCTTTTTTGGCCGCCTTCAGCTCGATGGCGAGGTCGATCAGGTACTGAATTTCCGCCGGGGTGTAGTCCAGCAGTTTGAGGAAGTTGCGGTTTTTCAGGTTAATGGTCATGGGTAAATCCTTTTTAAATGAGTGATCAGTTACGAATCAGCGTGCCTTTCTCGCCCGCCAAAATCTCCGCGCCGTCGGCCAGCGCGCCGATCCCGGCAATGCCGTTGCAGGCCTCAACAAATTCGCGGCAGGCGGCGACCTTCGGCCCCATCGATCCGGCGTCGAACGGCATGTCTTTAAGCAATTCCGGCGTCACCTGCGCCAGCGGGCGCTGGGTCGGCTTGCCCCAGTCGAGGTACACCGCGTCGGCATCGGTGAGGATCAGCAGGGCGTCGGCCTCGATCTGACGCGCCAGCAGGGCGGCGGAGAGGTCTTTGTCGATCACCGCCTCAACGCCGCGATAGCCGTTGGCGTTCTCCACTACCGGCACGCCGCCGCCGCCGTTGCAGATGACCAGGTGGTCACGCTGGATCAGCGCCGTAATGGCATCGCTCTCCACGATGCGCTTCGGCTGCGGAGAGGGCACCACGCGGCGGAAATAGGTGCCGTCGGCCCTGAACGTCCAGCCTTTTTCTGCGGCCAGCGCTTTCGCCTGGGCCTCGCTGTACACCGGGCCGATGTACTTGGTCGGGTTGCTAAAGGCCGGATCGGCGGCGTCCACTTCCACCTGGGTGAGCAGGACGCTCACCTCACGCTGCGGCAGATTGTTTTTCAGCGCCTGCTGGAGCATGTAGCCGATCATCCCCTGGCTTTCCGCGCCGAGAACGTCCAGCGGGTAGGGCGTCACTTTGTCGTAGGCGCTGTTCTGCAGCGCCAGCAGCCCGACCTGCGGCCCGTTGCCGTGCACCAGCACCACGCGCCACTGCGCCGTCAGCCCGGCGATGGTGCGGGCGGCCTGCTCGATGTTCTGGCGCTGGATATCCGCTTCCAGCGGCTCGCCGCGCTTGAGCAGCGCGTTGCCGCCCAGGGCCACAACCAGAGTGGGTTTTCGTTCCATGATGGCTCCTTAAATTCCGTCGCGTTCCAGTGGGCAGCTCATGCAGCGCGCGCCGCCGCGACCGCGTCCCAGCTCGTCGCCAGGGATCGGCAGCACGGTAATGCCCGCTTTGTCGTACTTCTCGTTGGTCCAGACGTTGCGCTCGTAGCCGATCACCACGCCAGGGCGGATGGTCAAAACGTTGTTGGCGTCGTTCCACTGCTCGCGTTCGGCTTCAAAGGCGTCGCCGCCGGTGGTGATCAGGCGGACCTGGTTAATGCCGAGGGCTTTCTCAATGGCGTGCAGCAGGTCGGTTTCCTGCGTGCGCAGCAGGCCGCCGCGTCCGTCCGGCGTGAGCGTCCAGCACTGGGCGTCTTTGCGCACTACTTCCGGATAGACGGAGAAGGTATCCACGTCGATGTGGGTCATCACCGTGTCGAGGTGCATGCAGGAGCGGTGTTTTGGCAGCTCAACGGCAATCACGCGTTCGGCCTGACGGTGTTTAAACAGGCTGTTGGCGAGGAACTCCACGCCCTGCGGCGTCGTGCGCTCGGACATGCCGATCAATACCGCCCCGCGGCCAATCACCAGTACGTCACCGCCTTCTAAGGTGGCGTGGTCGTAATTAATATTCTCGTCGCCGAAATACTTAATAAAATCGCCGTCGGCAAATGCCGGGTGCCAGCGATATATCGCGCGCAGATTATTGGTTTCACGCTGGCGGGCGGGTTTCGCCATCGGGTTAATGGACACGCCGTTATAAATCCAGCAGGAGGTATCGCGGGTAAATAAATGGTTCGGCAGCGGCTTCATAATAAAATCATTCGCCGTGTGGGTATCCACTACCATATTTTTAATGGCTGCCGGAATTTCGCCGTAGGTTAATCCCCCGCTTAATCGCCGCGCCAGTTCGCGGTGCGGCATATCCGCCAGCCAGCCGCGCACGTCGCCGGCAAAGGTGGGCCCGAGGCGATAGTCGGAGATTTGCGTTTCAAGAAGCCAGGCTTTCGCTTCTGTAATATCAAGGGTTTGCGTGAGCAGGTCGGTCAACAGCAGGACTTCCACACCCTGCTCGCGCAGCGTGTTTGCGAAGATGTCATGCTCCTCACCCGCCCGTTCAACCGACAGTACATCATCAAATAACAGATCCTGACAGTTTGAGGGCGTTAACCGCTTCAGACTTAAATTAGGGCGGTGCAGCATAACGCTACGCAATTGACCAATTTCAGAACCGACGTAATGCTTTTCCATAATTATTCCTTTAACTGTTTTTCAGAATAAAAAGGGCATGCGCCATGTGGTGTGTTTAATTACATGGCGGCTAAGCTCAATTGATTTCGTGATTTATACTAGGCAGTTAAATAATCCGTAATGTGATATTGCTCACGCGAAAATGGATATTAATGAGTTTGTTTTCATTTGCATGATTCGCATCAGATAATGATTAATTTCATATTATTGGGAGTTGAATAGCTAAGCAGGATCCGGTGGCATTATTTGAGGTTGTTATTATTTTGTAGAATTACGCATTTTGTAATTATTAGTTATCCATTTGATTTTAAACGATTAAATAAAATGGAAAGAATGGCTA
>NZ_JADBQN010000018.1:804-1622 GCF_014895915.1 Enterobacter cloacae complex sp. P13B | reverse complement strand
GGCTATGCAATTATGATAATTAACTATTTTTGACTTAAGGAAAATCCATAAATAATTATGGGCTTATAACGGAAATTATCAAAGTCGTAAAATGTGATACGGTAGCGGGTTTTGTTATTAAGCTCTTTATTTCAGTAGGTTATGTGAGAACCTTAGTGTGCGTGAAATGAGGTTATGCATAACCGCTGCATAATTGCCTGGGCAGGATTAACAGCGGGTTAACACCTTTCCCGATAAACATGCGCTCGCGCAAGTCTCCTCGAAAAAGGGCTGGTATGGCAGGCTTAACTCTCGTATAAAAGAAAAAAATGAAACGTTGTTTTACATCGAGAGGTTTCCCATGATTATCGGCAACATCCACCATCTGCAGTCCTGGCTGCCTGACGCGCTGCGCCAGGCCATTGAGCACGTTAAAGCCCACGTCACCGACGCCACGCCGCTCGGCAAGCACGACATCAACGGCAACAGCCTGTTTTATCTGGTGTCAGAAGACATGACCCAGCCGTTCGCCGAGCGCCGCGCCGAGTACCACGCGCGCTACCTGGATATCCAGATTGTGCTGAAGGGGCAGGAAGGGATGACCTTCAGCACCCTGCCGCACGGTACGCCCGACACCGACTGGCTGGCGGACAAAGACATCGCGTTCCTGCCGGAAGGCGAGCAGGAGAAAACCATGGTGCTGAGCGAAGGGGATTTTGTGGTGTTCTGGCCGGGTGAAGTGCATAAGCCGCTGTGCGCGGTGGGGGAGCCTGCTAAGGTCAGAAAAGTGGTGGTTAAAATGCTGGTTGAATAACCCTTCACCCCTCACCCTAACCCTC
>NZ_JADBQN010000018.1:0-774 GCF_014895915.1 Enterobacter cloacae complex sp. P13B | reverse complement strand
TCCCCATGTACGGTCCGGGGTGAGGGGACAATATGTGATCCAGCTTAAATTTCCCGCACTCCCTCTGCATCTCTCATTTACCTGCGCTTTTCCTGCGTCATAGTATGATCGTTAAATTAATGAACGCTGTTCTATAATGTAGAACAAAATGATTCAACAAGGAGATCTCATGCCGCAGTCCGCGTTGTTCACGGGAATCATTCCCCCTGTCTCCACCATTTTTACCGCCGACGGCCAGCTTGATGAGCAGGGCACCGCCGCGCTGATCGACGATCTCATCAAAGCGGGCGTTGACGGCCTGTTCTTCCTGGGCAGCGGCGGCGAGTTCTCCCAGCTCAGCGCCGAAGAGCGTAAAACCATTGCCCGCTTTGCTATCGATCACGTCGATCGTCGAGTGCCGGTCCTGATCGGCACCGGCGGCACCAACGCCCGGGAAACCATTGAACTCAGCCAGCATGCGCAGCAGGCGGGCGCGGACGGCATCGTGGTGATCAACCCCTACTACTGGAAGGTGTCGGAAGCGAACCTGATCCGCTATTTCGAACAGGTGGCCGACAGCGTCACGCTGCCGGTGATGCTCTATAACTTCCCGGCGCTGACCGGGCAGGATCTGACTCCGGCGCTGGTGAAAACCCTCGCCGACTCGCGCAGCAATATTATCGGCATCAAACGCATCGTCCTGTGGGGTGAAAATTTTCTCAATGGTCATCGTTATCGTCCGGCTCAGCAGAGCTTGAGCTGTTGCAGCAGGGTTTTCAGCTGCGCCTTACGCGG
>NZ_JADBQN010000017.1:0-62490 GCF_014895915.1 Enterobacter cloacae complex sp. P13B | reverse complement strand
TCAGCCCCGTGGGAGAGGGAGAAAACCGATGCCCCGCGCCCCCACGTAGGCCCGGTTAGCGTAGCGCCACCGGGCTTTTTTACATCAGGCCAGCGCCTTAGCAATCTTCTCGTAAAGATCGCCAGACAGGTTTTCCAGCCCTTTCAGCTGCTCAAGCGCGGCGCGCATCTTCGCCTGACGCTGTGCATCATAGCGTTTCAGGCGGATCAGCGGCTCAATCAGACGTGATGCTACCTGCGGGTTACGGCTGTTCAGCTCGGTGAGCATTTCCACCATAAACTGGTATCCGCTGCCGTCTTCGGCGTGGAACGCGGCCGGGTTACTGCTGGCAAATGCGCCAATCAGCGAGCGAACGCGGTTCGGGTTGCTCATGGTGAACGAACGGTGCTTCAGCAGGCTGCGAACCTTACTAAGCGCATCGGCCGCCGGGCTGGTCGCCTGCAAAATAAACCACTTGTCCATCACCAGGCCATCCTGGTGCCACTTGTCGTCATACTCCTGCATCAGCGCATCGCGGCACGGCAGTTCAGCGGCAACGCTTGCCGCCAGGGCCGCGAGCGCATCAGTCATGTTATCCGCTTCGTGATACTGCTTGCTCACCAGCGTGTTCGCCAGTTCGGCCTCACCAAACGCAAGATAGCGCAGGCAGGTATTGCGCAGGGTACGCTTGCCGATATCCGCATGCTCCACGCGATACGCGTCAAGCTTGTTAGCGTTGTAGAGCGCCAGGAATTCATCCGCCAGTTCGGTCGCCAGCGTGCGGGTCAGCGCTTCGCGCACCGCCACGATGGCAATCGGGTCGATAATGTCGAACAGCTCCGCAATTTCAGTCGCGGACGGCAGCGTCAGAATTTCAGCCGCCAGCGCCGGGTCAATCTTCTCGTCCAGCAGGATGGCGCGGAACGCGTCTGCCACATGCACCGGCAGCGTCAGCGGCTGGCCCTGCTGGTAACGGTTCACGTTAAGCTTGATGTAAGTTGCCAGCAGGCTCTGCGCCGCGTCCCAGCGGGAGAAATCGTTGCGGGCGTGACGCATCAGGAACGTCAGCTGCTGGTCGCTCCACTTGTACTCCAGCTTCACCGGCGCGGAGAACTCGCACAGCAGCGCAGGCACCGGCTGGAAGTAGACGTTATCGAAGATAAAGGTCTGCTCTGCCTGGGTCACGTTCAGCACGTGGTGCACCGGGTGGCCGCCCTTCTGCAGCGGGATGACGTTGCCTTCGTTGTCGTACAGCTCAATGCTGAACGGAATGTGCAGCGGATATTTTTCTTCCTGCTCGGCGGTTGGCGGCGTGCGCTGGCTGATGGTCAGAGTGTACTGCTCGGTTTCCGGGTTGTAGTCGTCCTTAACGGTGACAATCGGGGTCCCGGCCTGGCTGTACCAGCGGCGGAAGTGAGAAAGATCAACGTTGGACGCGTCTTCCATCGCCTGCACGAAGTCGTCGCAGGTAGCCGCGCTGCCGTCGTGACGTTCGAAGTAAAGCTGCATCCCTTTCTGGAAATTCTCTTCACCCAGCAGGGTGTGGATCATGCGGATAATTTCAGCGCCCTTCTCGTACACCGTCAGGGTGTAAAAGTTATTCATCTCAATGACTTTATCCGGACGGATCGGGTGCGCCATTGGGCTGGCATCTTCCGCAAACTGCAGGCCGCGCATGGTGCGCACGTTGTTGATGCGGTTGACCGCCCGCGAGCCCAGATCGGAGCTGAACTCCTGATCGCGGAAGACGGTCAGCCCCTCTTTCAGGCTCAGCTGGAACCAGTCGCGGCAGGTGACGCGGTTACCGGTCCAGTTATGGAAATACTCGTGGCCGATAACGCGTTCGATATCGAGGTAGTCTTTATCGGTGGCGGTATCGGTACGCGCCAGCACGTACTTGGAGTTAAAGATGTTAAGGCCTTTATTCTCCATCGCGCCCATGTTGAAGAAGTCGACGGCGACGATCATATAGATGTCGAGATCGTATTCTAGGCCGAAACGCTCTTCGTCCCATTTCATGGAGTTAATGAGTGAAGTCATCGCCCACGGCGCGCGGTCAAGGTTGCCGCGATCAACGAACAGCTCCAGCGCCACTTCCCGGCCAGAGCGGGTTTTGAAGGTATCGCGCAGCACGTCGAAATCACCCGCCACCAGCGCAAACAGGTAGCACGGTTTCGGGAACGGATCCTGCCACTGCACCCAGTGACGGCCATTTTCCAGCTCGCCCTCACCCACGCGGTTACCGTTGGAGAGCAGGAACGGATAGAGGGTTTTATCGGCAATGATTTTGGTGGTAAAGCGCGCCAGCACGTCCGGGCGGTCCAGGTACCAGGTAATGTGGCGGAAGCCTTCGGCTTCACACTGGGTACAGAGCGCCACGCCTGACTGGTAAAGCCCTTCCAGCGCCGTGTTGGCGGCAGGGCTGATTTCATTCACGATGCGCAGCGTAAAGCGTTCCGGCAGGTTGTCGATGACCAGCTGGTTGCCTTCTTCTTTATAATCTGACCAGGCTTCATCGTTAATGTGCAGGGAGACCAGCGTCAGGTCTTCGCCATCCAGACGCAGCGGTACGGCAGTCGCGCTGTGGCGCGTCACCTGGCTTACCGCCGTCACAACGGTTTTTGTGGCATCCAGGTCAAAAGTCAGGTCGATATCGCTAATCAGGTATTCCGGCGCACGGTAGTCGTGGCGGTATTTGGCTTGTGGCTGTTGTGTCATAGAAAACCTTATGCATCGTTTGTCGAGTAACGTTTCAATATATTCCTGTTGCGTAAAACGCGCTATGCAGAATGTTCATCTTTTCAGGCTTAAACACCTTTTTCGCTACATTTGTATAACACGGGGCACGAAATGCTCTCGACCATAAAGTGTGCTTATGTTGTGATCGGGGTTCAATAAATCACTAAACAAGGTATACTCCGGAGTTGTTTATTGTACTAAACGCTCCCGTGAGAGGATGCTACAGCGCACCTATGACTCAATTCGCTTCTCCGGTTCTGCATACGTTGCTGGATACCGACGCGTATAAACTGCATATGCAGCAAGCCGTTTTCCACCATTACTATGACGTTCACGTCGCGGCGGAATTCCGCTGCCGTGGTGACGACTTGCTCGGTATCTACGCAGACTCCATTCGTGAACAGGTCGATGCGATGCAGCATCTGGCGCTCACCGATGACGAATATCAGTGGCTTTCTGGCCTGCCTTTCTTTAAAGCGGACTATCTGAACTGGCTGCGCGACTTCCGCTATAAGCCTGAACAGGTCACCGTGACCAACGAGAACGGCAAGCTGGATATTCGTCTTGAAGGTCCGTGGCGGGAAGTGATCATGTGGGAAGTGCCGCTTCTGGCCGTCATCAGCGAGCTGGCTCACCGCTACCGTTCGCCTGAAACGGGCGTCGAACAGGCGGTCGCCTCGCTGGAGAACAAACTTGAGGCATTCTCAACGCTGACCGAAGGGCTGGATATGTCCCGCTTCCGCCTGATGGATTTCGGCACCCGTCGCCGCTTCTCTCGCGAGGTTCAGCAGGCTATCGTTGAACGTCTGCAGCAGGAGTCGTGGTTCGTGGGTACCAGCAACTACGATTTGGCGCGTCGCCTCAACCTGACGCCAATGGGCACCCAGGCGCACGAGTGGTTCCAGGCGCATCAGCAAATTAGCCCGGACCTGGCTAACAGCCAGCGTGCGGCGCTGGCTGCGTGGCTTGAAGAGTACCCGAATCTACTCGGGATCGCCCTGACTGACTGTATTACGATGGATGCCTTCCTGCGCGACTTTGGTCCCGAGTTCGCTGAGCGTTACCAGGGGTTACGCCACGACTCAGGGGATCCGGTTGAATGGGGCGAAAAGGCGATTGCCCATTACCAAAAACTCGGCATTGACCCGATGAGCAAGGTGCTGGTCTTCTCCGATAATCTCGACCTGGCGAAAGCCGTCGAACTGTATCGTCATTTCAATGCCAGAATTAATCTGGGCTTCGGGATCGGTACCCGGTTGACCTGCGACATTCCTCAGGTAAAACCTCTGAATATCGTGATAAAGCTGGTGGAATGTAACGGCAAGCCGGTGGCTAAGCTCTCCGACAGCCCGGGTAAAACCATCTGCCATGACAAAGCGTTTGTTCGCGCATTGCGCAAAGCGTTCGATCTCCCCCAGATCAAAAAAGCCAGTTAAGCGCTTACGGGAGCCTTCAGGGCTCCCTTCCCTTATTTATTTCTCAATTCTTCTCTTTTGACTGCGAAATTTACTTGTCTGATAGCGGTTGGCAGGTAACATAGATATCCCCCCGTCTTGGGGTGGACAAGTGTTTATTTTTTCCGACTATTAACAGAGAGAATATTATGAGCGTTGTGCCTGTAGCCGACGTACTCCAGGGCCGTGTCGCCGTTGACCAGGAGGTCACCGTGCGCGGATGGGTGCGTACTCGCCGAGATTCTAAAGCTGGCATCTCCTTCCTTGCCGTCTATGACGGTTCCTGCTTTGATCCTGTACAGGCCGTCATTAATAATTCTCTGCCCAATTACAATGATGACGTTCTGCGCCTGACGACGGGTTGTTCCGTTATCGTCACCGGTGTGGTCGTGGCATCTCCGGGCCAGGGCCAGAGTTTCGAGATCCAGGCCTCTGCCATTGAAGTGACCGGCTGGGTTGAAGATCCGGACACCTACCCGATGGCGGCTAAACGTCACAGCATTGAATACCTGCGTGAAGTCGCACACCTGCGTCCGCGTACCAACCTGATTGGTGCGGTGGCTCGCGTGCGCCATACGCTGGCCCAGGCGCTGCATCGCTTCTTCGATGAGCAGGGGTATTTCTGGGTGTCTACCCCGCTGATCACCGCGTCCGATACGGAAGGCGCAGGCGAAATGTTCCGCGTCTCGACGCTGGACATGGAAAACCTGCCGCGCACGCCGGAAGGTAAAGTCGACTACGACAAAGACTTCTTTGGTAAAGAAGCCTTCCTGACGGTATCCGGCCAGCTCAACGGCGAAACCTACGCCTGTGCGCTGTCTAAGATCTATACCTTCGGCCCAACCTTCCGCGCCGAAAACTCCAACACCAGCCGCCACCTGGCGGAGTTCTGGATGCTGGAGCCGGAAGTGGCGTTTGCCGATCTGAATGACGTTGCAGGTCTCGCAGAAGCGATGCTGAAGTACGTCTTCAAAGCGGTGCTGGAAGAGCGTCCTGACGACATGAAGTTCTTCGCCGAACGCGTAGACAGCGATGCTGTGGCGCGTCTGGAGCGTTTCGTCTCTGCCGACTTTGCACAGGTGGACTATACCGACGCGGTAGCGATCCTCGAGAAATGCGGTGAGAAGTTTGAGAACCCGGTTTACTGGGGCGTCGATCTGGCGTCTGAGCACGAACGCTATCTCGCCGAGAAACATTTCAAAGCGCCGGTTGTCGTTAAAAACTACCCGAAAGACATTAAGGCCTTCTATATGCGCCTTAACGAAGACGGGAAAACCGTGGCAGCGATGGACGTACTGGCGCCGGGCATCGGTGAAATCATTGGTGGTTCTCAGCGTGAAGAGCGTCTGGACGTGCTTGACGCGCGCATGGCAGAGATGGGGCTCAACCCTGCGGACTACAGCTGGTATCGCGATCTGCGCCGTTATGGCACCGTTCCGCACGCTGGGTTCGGTCTGGGCTTCGAGCGTCTGATCGCCTACGTGACCGGCGTGCAGAACGTACGTGACGTGATTCCTTTCCCACGTACGCCACGTAACGCCAGTTTCTGAATTACAAAACTATCAATGGCCAGCGCAAGCTGGCCATTATTTTATTCTGTCGTGTCAGTTTTTGTCAGCGTAAAGTCAGCGTTTTTAAACCACTACCCCGTCACAACCACTACCTGTTACGTTTTGTTTCCGCGAAATATCCAGCCACAAAAAATAAACCCTGATCTTATTGCGCTTTTTACATCCTGAAGTAATAGCACAAATTTCAACCAATTTTTCAGCCATCCAGAAGTCTTTATTGGGTCATAAGAAAAAACGAGTCGTTTAACATTCGTTTATAGGAATTGCCTTTATTCAAATTAAACATAAGGAATTCATATATATAGGAAAAGAGCTGCTGCTTAATTCACTAGGGCACTCTGAAATTTGAGATGGTTCACAAAGTTCCTGAATTTACACATTTAGTTACACATATTTTCTTTCTGTAACTTAATCTTGAGAATTGTAGCACTTTCAGGCTAGCGAAACGCTTCGGTGAATGGAAAGATGCCTGTCAGATACATAAAGACACCTAACTCTCATCAATAGTTCCGGAAATATTTATTGACAGAATTTATTGACGGCAGTGGCGAGTGTCATAAAAAAACCAATGAGGGTAATAAATAATGATGAAGCGCAATATTCTGGCAGTGGTAATCCCTGCCCTGCTGGTAGCCGGTGCAGCAAACGCTGCAGAAATCTATAACAAGAACGGCAACAAACTGGACTTCTACGGGAAAGTTAACGCCGAGCACGATTTTGTGACCTCTGGCGATGACACTAACAACAACGACGCAACTTACGCGCAGATCGGTTTTAAAGGCGAAACCCAGATCAACGATCAGCTGACCGGTTACGGCCAGTGGGAATACCGCTTCATGGCTAACCAGGCTGAGAACACCGCTCAGGCTAACAAAAACCGTCTGGCCTTTGCGGGCCTGAAAGCGGGCGATGCTGGCAGCATCGACTACGGTCGTAACTACGGTATCGTTTACGACGTAGAATCTTACACCGATATGGCGCCGTCCTTCTCCGGGATGACCTGGGGCGGTAACTACGTTGATAACTTCATGACCAGCCGCAGCACCGGCCTGCTGACCTACCGTAACACCGACTTCTTCGGTCTGGTTGACGGTCTGAGCATGGGCGTACAGTACCAGGGCAAAAACGACCGTACTGACGTTAAAACCTCCAACGGTGACGGCGTAGGTTACTCTCTGGGTTACGATTTTGGCGAAGGCTTCGGTGCAATCGCATCTTACAGCAACGCAAACCGTACTCTGAATCAGAAAGCTGACGGCCTGGGCGATAAAGCTGAAGCATGGGGCGTGGGTCTGAAATACGACGCCAACAACATCTACCTGGCAACCACCTATGCTGAAACCCGTAACACCACCCGTACCGGTTCCAGCGGCGATGCTGGTTTTGCTAACAAAACGCAGAACTTCGAAGTGGTTGCTCAGTACCAGTTCGACTTCGGCCTGCGTCCGGCAATCTCTTACGTGCAGACCAAAGGTAAAGACCTGGTTGGCGTAACCAATGCTAACGGCACCTTCTCAGGCGGCGATGCAGACCTGGCTAAATTCATCCAGGTTGGCGCGACTTACTACTTCAACAAAAACTTCAACGTGTGGGCTGACTACTACATCAACCTGCTGGACAAAGACACCGACTACGCGAAAGTGGTTGGCGGTCTGAACGGCAACGACGATATGGCTGCTGTGGGTGTAACCTACCAGTTCTAATCAGAACACCACGTTGTTATATGCATAATGAACAGGGCTTCGGCCCTGTTTTTTTATGCCTGACAGAAAATAATGGCGACTTTTGAAAAGCCGCACGCTTTTCGTCGCAAACGGTTGGCATTTTGTAAATCTCCCGTTAACCTGATAGCGGATTTCACTTCTGTAATCACAATGGAACTTCGTCATGTTTGAGAACATTACCGCCGCTCCTGCCGACCCTATTCTGGGCCTGGCCGATCTGTTTCGTGCCGACGACCGCCCTGGCAAAATCAACCTGGGTATTGGTGTATATAAAGATGAAACCGGCAAAACTCCGGTACTGACCAGCGTTAAGAAAGCGGAGCAGTATCTGCTGGAAAATGAAACCACCAAAAACTACCTCGGTATTGATGGTATCCCTGAATTTGGTCGCTGCACCCAGGAGCTGCTGTTCGGTAAAGGCAGCGCAATTGTGAGTGACAAACGTGCGCGCACGGCGCAGACCCCTGGCGGTACCGGCGCGCTGCGCGTGGCAGCGGATTTCCTTGCGAAAAACACCTCTGTGAAGCGCGTATGGGTGAGCAATCCAAGCTGGCCGAACCACAAGAGCGTCTTTAACTCTGCGGGCCTGGAAGTGCGTGAATACGCTTACTACGACGCGGCCAATCACTCTCTGGACTTTGACGGCCTGCTGGCAAGCCTGAGCGAAGCGCAGGCGGGTGACGTGGTGCTGTTCCACGGCTGCTGCCATAACCCAACCGGTATCGATCCAACGCTTGAGCAGTGGGAACACCTGGCGAAGCTGTCTGTAGAAAAAGGCTGGCTGCCGCTGTTTGACTTTGCTTACCAGGGCTTCGCCCGCGGTCTGGAAGAAGATGCTGAAGGCCTGCGCGCGTTCGCCGCCGTGCATCAGGAGCTGATCGTTGCAAGCTCCTACTCCAAGAACTTCGGTCTGTACAATGAGCGTGTAGGCGCCTGTACGCTGGTTGCGGCTAACGATGAGACTGCCGATCGCGCTTTCAGCCAGATGAAGTCCGTTATCCGCGCTAACTACTCTAACCCGCCGGCACACGGTGCGTCTGTCGTTGCGACCATTCTGAGCAACGATGCGCTGCGCGCGATTTGGGAACAAGAGCTGAACGATATGCGTCAGCGTATCCAGCGCATGCGCCTGCTGTTTGTGAACACCCTGGCTGAGAAAGGCGCTGACCGCGACTTCAGCTTCATCATCAAACAGAACGGTATGTTCTCGTTCAGCGGCCTGACCAAAGAGCAGGTTCTGCGTCTGCGTGAAGAGTTTGGCGTATACGCCGTAGCCTCTGGCCGCGTAAACGTTGCAGGCATGACCCCTGACAACATGGCGCCACTGTGCGAAGCGATTGTCGCCGTCCTGTAATTTGCGCCCACAAAAAAGCCTGCGTTAAGCAGGCTTTTTTTATGCTGGTTACCAGACAGGCATTTCATCCTGAAGGAACGGGTTATGGAGCCGTTCATAGCCCAGCGTCGACATCGGACCGTGTCCAGGGATAAACGTTACGTCATCACCCAGCGGCAATAACTTCTGTTTAATCGACTGAATCAGCTGCCCGTGATCGCCGCGCGGAAAATCGCTGCGTCCTACGCCACCTTTGAAAATCACATCGCCGGAAATCAGCAGACGGGACTGGTCGTCAAAGAAGACGATATGGCCTGGCGTATGCCCAGGACAATGCAACACCTGTAAAGTCACATTCCCTACGTTAACGCGCTCTCCTTCGTTCAGCCAGCGATCGGGCGTCAATGGCAGACACTCATCAAGGCCAAACATGCGGCTTTGGGCGGGTAACCCCTGCAGCCAGAACTCATCTTCTTTTTCCGGGCCAATAATCGGCACACCGTAGTGTTTAGCCAGTTCAGCCGCTGCGCCTACGTGGTCGAGGTGACCATGCGTCAGCAAAATCTGCATCAGCGTCACGCCGCTTGCTGCGACTTCCTGCTTGATTTTCTCAGCGTCACCGCCGGGATCGACAAGCGCGGCCAGTTTGGTTTGCTCGCACCAGATTAATGAACAGTTCTGGGAGAACGCGGTAACCGGAATAATACGATAGTTCATACTGCTCCTGTATTTCGTTATTACCAGTGCCGAACCGGCCCGGTATCAATATGCACAAAGTTGCTGCTGGGGTAATATCCTACACCACCCGCGCGCATAGATAACGCGGCTTTGCGAATATTGGCTAACGAAACGCCTTCAATGTGGAAATCCATTGCCTGTCCCTTCGTGTGGTAGCTTTTTTTCGCTACCCCACGGCTATGGGCGCGCAGTTCATTGTTGGTATCGATTGAGCGATAACCAGAAATAAGCTGCACCGGCTTGCTGGTGCCCAGCAGGCCCTGAAGGCGGAAAAGCTGATCAAACAGTCCTGGGTCGATGGCTTTTACTTTATTCGCGCGGAAATCACGGAAAAAATGGTTGAGTCTTGCTAATTCATCCTGAATATAGCCTCTGCCATCGAAAAACTCCGCTTTTAGCGATTCACCGGTGTGAAGATTGCTGAGCGTTAAAACGCGCGGACGAGGTGTCGAGAGGGTGGCAAATGCTGGCGTCGGTAAGATGGCCGCTGCGCCAAGCGCAACACCACCTAACGCCAGCAGCTTGCGGCGATTAGCGTCAAATTTGTCCATGATAATCAGGTCTACAGGTCAAGGAAATCGTAATATGCTTAGCGCACGAAGGGCACCTTAACTGGCAAAACAGGGTACGTCAAGGCGCCCAACCCCAGTGAATACGCGGCTTACAGCGATATTGGCCCCGATTCACCATAACTTACGACAATCATTTTTCCCGAACTACTTCATTTACCTGATTAATTGTTCCGCTTTTGGCAAAATTTGTGCGCCGGATCGCGCGGTGAGATCATAATTGTAAATATCTGTACGGTACTGCGTGCGACCGTCTTCACCCACAAACGCTGTCAGATAATAAAGATTAACCGGAATGTTGTGGCGAATATTTACGTAGCGCGTATCACCCTGCTTCAGGGCGTCAGAAATACGCGTATCGTTCCAGCCCGCATCCTGCAGCAGCATGTTAGCCAACTCCGAGGCTTTATTCACGCGCACGCAGCCTGAACTCAGTGCCCGGGTATCTTTCTGGAACAAATTGTGGTTCGGCGTATCGTGCAGATAGATAGCATCTGAACTTGGCATGTTGAATTTATAGCGCCCCAGCGAGTTATGCGCTCCGGGAGCCTGCTGGAAGCGGAACGGCAGGTTGGAGGCCGTGATCGTCGACCAGTCGACCATGTAAGGATCGATCGCCTCTTTACTGTTCCAGCCACGCATGACCGTATAGCCGTGACGTTCCAGATAACCCGGATCGTTCCAGACCTTAGGCAGAATGTCCTTACGCGCCAGCGTCGGCGGCACGTTCCACGGCGGATTAACCACCACATTATTTAACGCACTGCTCATCATCGGCGTTTTGCGGTCCGGGCGCCCGACAATCACGCGCGAGGCCAGCTTCTCGCTACCATCCTGATAATAAACCAGTGAATAGGCCGGGATATTGACCATAATGCCGGTAGACAGCGTGCCCGGCAGCAAACGCAAACGCTGAATATTAAGCGCCAGCACCCCGGCCCGCTGCGCAGGCGATACGTTAAGCCAGTCACGCGTTGAGGGTCCAATGACGCCATCGGCTCCCAGCCCCTGAGCGGCCTGGAACTGTTTAACCGCAGCAACCAGCTCGCGATCGTAAGCCTCGGGCTTATTGCTCAGGGTAGTGGCCTTGTTCTCTTTTATGGGCGCTGACGGGCTGACCACCGCGCTTTGCGGATCGTCGCCCGGCAGGGCAATCTTCGGCCCGCTATCAAGAATACCGGAGCGTTTAAGGATCTCGCGCAGGGCTGGCACATCGCTGCTCCACTGACCCGGACGCAGCGTTGCGGTCCCCCGCATTTGCGGCCATGGACGCGAGTCCCCCACCAGCGCGAGGAGCGACTGGTGCATCGTGGCATACTGTGGATGCGCCGGCGCGAGGCTGGCAATGAAGCGCGGCAGGTCGCCGTTATCCAGCGCTAATTGCCACTGGTTAATCACCGACAGGGCTGGCGTCGCCAGCTTATAGGGCCTATCGCTGTACAGCCAGCGGTTGCCATCGACCGGAATACCCGCCACAAACTGCAGGTAGCCCATCATGGCATCGGAAAGGACCACGTCCCGCGCCTGACCGGTGACGGCAGGATCGGTTAACAGCTCAACCCACTTCGTAAACTGCGGCTGGAATCCCGCAATCGCCACTTCCGCCAGCTGTTGCTGGAAGGCGCGCACGGCTTCACGATTTTCCCACATGGGTTTCATATCACGGGCAGCATAAAGCAGCGTGAGCTGATTGATATAGGCAGGCGTGTAGCCTGAAGGCAGGCCTGTCTGGAGCTGCTGGCTGAGCGATTCAACGTCGATGCCTTCCGGCAGCGGCTTAATCCCGGCCATGATGGCCGTTGCCGTAGACTGTTCCAGCGGCTGAGACAATGACGTCGGCTGCGCGCCTGTCGTTGCGGTGCTGTCAGTCGGCACAATTTCAGGCTCGTCGGCCTGGGCGGTTAACAGTGGAGCAAACATCACTGCCAGACATAAACTCAGCGCTGACAGCTGACGACCACATTCTTTCTTTAGCAACATCCCTTGCCCCCTGTTTTCACGACATGCCCATCACGGTGGGGCTTTCTTTTATTATAGGTAGACGACAACTCTGTTGCCTTACCTTATGTAAAGAAGTTTAAAGATAACGCAGCCCTGAACACAAGTTAAGAGAATAAAAAAAGCGGCGCTTCTGCGCCGCTCTTTGTAACAAAACGCCTCAGGAAGCGTCTGCCGTGGTTTCCGGCAATGATTCCGGCGGCTGCGGCGCAAACCCACGCAGCCCGACAACGTGCACGTGTTCGCTGTTCTGGAACACTTTACGCACCAGCTTATAGGTGGTGCCTTTTTCAGGGCTGATGTTTTCCGGTGCCGCAATGATGAGCTGCATATCGAGACGTTCGCAAAGCTCAAACAGCGTGGCAATCGAGCGGGCATCAAGACGCGCCGCTTCATCGAGGAACAGCAGTCGGCATGGGGAGATGTCTTTCCCGCGCAGGCGGCGCGCTTCATCTTCCCAGCTCTGCACCACCATCACCAGAATCGACATCCCGGTACCAATAGCTTCACCGGTCGACAGCGCTCCGGATTCCGCACGCAGCCAGCCGTCTGAACCACGGTTTACCTCAACTTCCATTTCCAGGTAGTTACGATAGTCCAGCAGCTCTTCACCGATGGTTTGCGGCGTACGCTGGCCCATATCAATCTGCGGATTCAGGCGCTGATACAGCTTCGCCAGCGCTTCGGAGAAGGTCAGACGGTTGCTGTTGAACAGATCCTGATGCTGCTCGTGCTGCTCAGAGAGCACTTCCAGCAGCGTCGCGTGGGCTTCACGTACGTTGACGTTAAGACGCACGCTGTTGACCTGACCAAACGAGACGCTCTGCAGCCCCTGGTTCAGCTGGCGGATACGGTTCTGCTCGCGCTGAATGGTTTTGCGAATGATATTCGCCACGCTGCGGGAGCTGATCGCCAGCTTCTGCTCGCGGGAGGTCAACTCTTCCGTCAGACGACCCAGCTCGATTTCCATCTGTTCGATGGCTTCGACCGGATCGTCGGTACGGATAATGTCCTGACGAATACGCTCGCGCAGGTGCTGATAAACCGCAACGAAGAACTGAATTTTACGTTCAGGACGTTTCGGATCCTCTGACATGCGCAGCACATCGCGCAGGTGTTCGTTATCCGCCACCGCCAGACGCAGCGCACCCAGCGCCTTATCCGACATCGAACGCAGCTCATCGGCAGAAAGGTATGCCAGCTCGCGACGGTGCAGGCGACGTTCAACGTTGTTGTCTTTCACCATCCGCATCACAGCGCACCAGCCCGCTTTCGCCGTCACGACCTGCTCGCGCATTTCATGATAGTCGCGCTCCAGCTTGCGCAGGCGGCGGGTCAGGTTATCCATTTCCGCTTCGCAGAAGGTGAGCGCTTTTTCCAGCTGATTACGACGCGCGCGGTTATTGCTGAGCTGGCTATGCAGCTCATCACGACGAATGCGCGCGCGCTCTTCCGCCCCGCTGTCGGCACGAACGCCAATGTCCTGCAGCTCTTTCTGCAGGTCGTTTAACAGCTCTTTCTTGGTGTCGAAGGAGCTTTTCAGCGAAGCCAGCACCTGGTTGTACTGGTTCAGCTGAGCGGAGTGGCTGCGCATCGCTTCGCGAGCGCGGGTACGTTCCACTTCCGCCTGCTCAAGGCGCTGGCGCAGTTTTTCATTCAGGTCGCTGTTACCGCTCAGCATTTCAGCCGAATCGGAGTAGCCGAAGTGCGCACGACGCTGCACCACTTCCGTCAGGGCAAACGCCTGCTGACGCGCTTCGCGCTGCACCTGCTGCGACCAGACATAATCTTCTTTTAACTGCTCGAACTGTTCCGGGTCGCTCTGCAGTACAGACACGACGGGCTCCAGCTTCGCCAGCTGGTTGCCGTGCTGCTGCACGAAACGCGCGGCTTCCTGGGCTTCATCCAGACGTTCCTGGATCTCATCCACGCGGTCGGCCAGCGTGTCATCCGCCAGCAGGTTCAGGCGCGGCAGAATGCGGTTAAGGGCAGCGACGCCCTCTTTCGCCTGTTCGAACTGGACGCGGCTCTGCTGGTTGTCACTTTCATGACTGGCAATCGCGCGCTCCAGCTCGCCACGGCGGGTGTTGAGCTTGCGGATTTCCGCTTCCGGGTCGGCTTCAAACGCCACGCCCAGATGGCTGCCGATAAAGCGGCTGAACGCCTGGTGCAGACGCTGGGTTTTCTGTACGTCAAACGACAGAGTGGCAAAGCGTTCAGACAGCGTTTCACGCTCGGCGTGGAGACTCTCGATGCGGCTTTCGCGCGCGGCGCGGCCAAACAGCGGCAGCTCCGGGAAGCGGGAGTAACGCCACTGGCGATCGGCGATTTTCACTACCACCGCTTTTTCCAGCTCGTCAACGCTGAAAACGCTGTCATCGAACGACTGCGGATCCCCTTCGATCAGATAGAGATCTTCCGGGCAATCTTCCAGCCCTGCGAGCTGCTGAGAAATCAGCGACAGATCCGGCACCACAATTGCGTTGCGGGATGGACCGTACAGCGCGGAGAAGTACGGCGCATCGTCCAGGCCAACGTCATCGTAAATCTCAGACAGCAGTACGCCGCCAAAACGCTCGGCTAAGGTGTTCAGACGCGGATCTTCTGACCCGCCCGGCTGGCTTAAGCGCTCGATTTCTTCATCGACGTCACGCTTGCGGGCACCCACTTCGTCACGTTCAACAATGGCTTCGCGCTCGCGCTCCAGCAGCTGTTGCAGGTATTCGGTCACCTGCTGGCTGGATTCGAACTGCTCGCCGCACTGTTCGCTGAGCTGGTTCAGGCTGCTTTGCGCTGCCAGCCAGACCGGCGCACGCTGCAGGAGCGCCTTCGAACGGGACTGAAGCTGCTCCAGCTCCTGACGCAGCGTCATACGCTGTTCGCTGGCATTTGATACGGTATCGGACAGGGCCGCAATACGCGCTTCCAGCTCCTGATGCAGGGCCTCAAGCTCGTCGAAATCGTAATGTTTACCCTGACGCTTGCAGAACTCGGCCAGCAGACGCTCGGCTTCCTGCTGCTCGCGCAGACGCTGTTCCAGCTCGTTCAGGCGCATACGCAGCGGCTGCACCTGCTCGGCCAGATGGCGCTGGTTGACGCCGTCGCGCAGCAATTCACGGGCAACGTCCCAGGCTTCGCTACGCGCCAGCGGGCCGTTAATCGCAACTACCAGCTGATAAGCCTGTTCAAACTGGCTGTGCGCCGTTTGCGCGACGCTCATTTTCTGTTCAAGCGAGAGCAGTTTCTCGGTGGCTTCCTGCTCTTTGGCCTGGAAGGTGTCCAGCCACTCGTCGGCACTGTCCGGCGTCAGATCCGGCAGATGACACAGCTCTTTCGCACGCTGTAGCGCCTGCAGCGCCTGGTTGTACTGAATCGCACGCGTCTGCTGCACGTCCAGCGCCTGCTGGTAGTCCGCAAGCTGGCTTTTCAGCTCGTCCACTTCCAGCTCGGCGGCTTCGGCGCGGGCTTCGTTCTCTTCCTGCATCTCGGCGGCTTCGGCCACCACTTCATTCTGCTCTTCGAGACGAATTTGCAACTCATCGAGGTCCGCTTCGTAGCGTTCGATCTTTTCCTGCTGACGCAGCGCGGTCTGCACCAGGTTCAGGTGATCGCTGGCGGCCTGGTAGTCGGCTTCCAGATCGCCTTCGGCACCGTTGTGCTCACCCAGCTCGCGCGCCATTTCGACGTGCTTGTACTGCTCGGCCACCAGCTGTTTACGGGAGGTAAACAGCTCGCGGCGATATTCTAATGCCTGATCGAGATGGACGCGGCGCTCGTTGGCGTGGCGCATGTAGTCCGCCGCCACGTAGTTGGTCGCTTCACTGATCAGGTGTTTAAACAGGTCGCGGTCAGACTGGGTAACGCGAATCGCTTCCAGCGTCATGCGGTTTTCACGCAGTGCCGCCTCCATGTCCTGGAAGGCCTTACGCACGCCGCTGTTTTCCGGCAGCAGATAGTCACGCAGGGAACGGGTAATGGCGCTGGAGATACCGCCGTACAGGGACGCTTCGATCAGACGGTAGTATTTACTACGGTCTGAAGCGGTGCGCAGACGGCGCGCTACAACGCCCAGATCGAACATCAGGGAGTGGTAGTCGGTAATGGAGTTGAACTGCTTAAACTGCACCCCTTCGATGGCTTCAAGCTTGTCCTTCAGCTCCTGCAGCGTCAGGACGCGCGCCTGGCGTTCATTCAGCGTTTCCGTCAGCAGCGCGGTCGGCTGTACGGAGGTTGGCAGCCCCTGAATGGCGAACGGTTTGATATCCACTTTACGGTCGCGGCCGGCAACCTGTTGCAGACGTACGCCCACCACCACGCGCTGGTGACGAGAGTTGATGACGTCCAGCACGGAATAACAGACGCCCGCTTTCAGCTTACCGTGCAGGCCTTTATCGCGGGAGCCGCTTGTCGCGCCCGCTTCGGTGGTGTTACGGAAGTGAAGCAGCGTCAGGTCGGGGATCAGCGCCGTTACAAACGCCGCCATGGTGGTGGATTTACCTGCCCCGTTACCACCGGAGAGAGTCGTGACCAGCTCATCCAGATCGAAGGTTCGGGCAAAGAAGCCGTTCCAGTTAATCAGCGTCAGTGAGCGAAATTTACCGCGTTCAATCATTACTCTTCCTCCCCGCTATCCGGCAGATTCTCTTCATGCTCATCATTGAGCTGCAAATGGTTTTCCACCGGCATCGCTTCACCGTCGCGGATCATGCGAAGCTGCGCTTCACGCGCATCATCGCCCGCACGAACGTCGGCGCCGAAGCGGAAGACCGATTCCGTGATGCGGAATTTGCTGCTGTCGTGGCCCATAAACCAGACCATCCCCAGACGGCGCAGACGGTTCAGGGAAGAGCGAACCTTTTCCTGTAATTTCTGACGGTCAAGATCCGACCCCGTCGAACGGTTATTCACCAGCTTAAGCAGTTTGCTCTCATCCGCCAGCGTCAGCAGTTCATCGTACAGCTCCTGCTGGGTGAAGATGCCTTCATTTGCCAGGCGTTCCGGGCTGAGGTAGAGATAGCAAAGAATTTTGCCAACCATCATGTCCAGCTCGGAGAGCACGGAGCGCGGGATCAGGGTCGTGGAACGCGGGCGCAGATAGAAAAAGCCTTCCGGCGCGCGGATAAGCTCCACGTTATAGCGGGCGTAAAACTCTTCCAGGTACTCTTGGAAGTCCATCAAAAAGGCGTGATTATCCAGCTCGTCCAGGCCAATGTGACGACCGGCACGCAGCTGGCTGTCCAGCGCCGGAAATAACGGATTCGCCAGCGCCTGTGCCAGCTTAACTGGCATCACTTGTTCAATATTTGTCAATGACATGCGCCTGTACCTTGGCTCCGTAATCGTTAATTGGCTGCCACTTCGGCGGCAGTCCGGTGAAGTCTGCTTGCGCGATACCCAGGCGCACCGCCTGGTCTACCACAATGCGGGCAACGTCGAAGTGGCGCGCGCGCGGATATTGCGCCAGATAGTCGCGCACCACGAGCCCAAGATCCAGCGGCGCTTGTCTGGTTTTGTAGACGGCGAGCTGTTCTTCGATCATCGCCGCAAGTTGCTCACGAATTTCGTTGAATTCTTCGTACTCCAGATCCGGCGGCAGTTCACCGGTGACCTCTTCATCGCGCAGCGCCATCTCTTCGTCGCGCATATCCAACAGACGATCGGCATTGGCATAGGTCAGCGCCCACGGTGCATCAAAGTAGGTCTGTAACGACTGACGAAGACGCTGAGCAAAGACGCGGTTTTTATCCATATCAATCGCGGTACGGATAAATTTATGCACGTGGCGGTCATAGCCGATCCACAGATCGATCGACTGCTGGCCCCAGCTAATAATGCGGTCAAGTTTGCTCTGCAGATCAAACACCAGACGGTCGATAAAATGCAGATCGTCGTGCGCCAGGGTCGCATCCTGGATGCGCAGCAGGTTGGCCTGCAGCTTGTCCCCTGCGGCCTCCAGCGTATCCTGCAGCTCACGCAGCGTACCGGAGGTTTCTGACAATAAAAGTTCACAGCTGGAAATGGCCGCACGCCAGTCTTTGTTCAGCAGCTGCGCGATATCATCTTTCACCTGCTGCTGCTGCTCGTCCATCAGACGCTGAGTGAGATCGATACTGTCGAAAATCTCGGCCACCGAGTATTTCAGCGGCGCGTAAACGTTGCGGTGCCAGTGGAATTCGTCACCGTTTTCATCGGCCGCGTCGGCGGCACGTTTAAGCTCACCCGCCACGATCGAGAGCTGCATGGAGAGACGCAGCGTGGAAAATTCGCGCTGGCGAATGTAGTAGTCGGTGATGCCGATGCCCAGCGGCGTCAGGCGATAGATGGCGTTTCCTTCCGCCTGCTCGCTGGTAAAGCGGTTCAGCAGACGTTGACGCACCATATCGTTGATTGCGTTATTGGCACGCACGCTAATGGTTTCGCTGGTTTGCTCAAACGCATCACTGACGTGGCGGAACGCATCCACCAGTTCACCCTCGCTCATTTCACCATCCAGCCGTTCGCCGTTCAGCGTGGCAACCGCCAGCAGGAAAGAGAGTCTGTCTACCGGCAGCGAGATGGAGAAATCGTTTTTCCTGGCCCAGGCAACCAGTTCGGGGACTGTCTGGGAAAATTCACTCATAGGTTATCCTTGCATCTGCGGCTTGTGCGCGGTGACGTGAATATAGCGGCCAAGGCTGACGAACGGCTCCTGGCGGCAATACCGCGTTTCTAATTCTGTTAAGGTGTCAAAACAGTCACGCTGTTTGTGTTTTTCACGCAGATAATCATGAAACACCCTGACGCCCGTCTTCCCGACGATCTGCCAGCCAATCTCTTCCAGCCAGCCGTAAACCTGCTGCGGATCGCGCGGATAGTCCGGGGAAAGCGTGCGTTTTTTCTTTTTCGGCATCCCGACCTGAACATAGTCGAAGTTCCCTGCCACCATGTTGTGCATCAGGAAGCCGTTAGCATTGTAGAACATCAGCGACAGCGTACCGCCCGGACGTAACATTGACCACAGGGTTTGTAACACGCTTTGCGGATCGGCAACCCACTCCAGCACCGCATGAAACAATATCAGATCAACCTGGGTTTCCAAATGCTGCGCGATGTCCTGAGCGGCGCATTGTATAAAATGCATGTTGTCGCTCACACCTTTCTCTTCTGCCGCACGCGTCGCGCGGGCGACCATTTCAGCAGAAAGATCGCAAAGCGTGACGTGATGACCGCGTTCAGCCATTTTTATGGCCGTCTGCCCTTCACCACCTCCGGCGTCCAGCACGCGCAACGTTTGGCCGCCAAAGCCCGCCAGAATGGTATCCAGATCCTGCCAGAGGATCGTCTGACGGAGCTGCCCTTTCGTGGTGCCATAAATGTTGCGCGAAAACTTTTCCGCGATGTCATCAAAATTGCGATCCCGCATTGGGAGAGTTCCACTCGCTAACTGCAAAACCGCTATTTTGTCACACCCGCGCGGAGAATGAACCTCTCTGGTGTAATATCACCGGTAATCATCTGCTGTATGGTCAAAAAAGGAACCAAAAAGGATGCTTTTTACCCTTAAGAAATACGTTGGAGGGATGATGCTTCCCCTTCCGCTGCTGCTTGTCATCATCGCGCTGGGGCTGGCGCTGGTGTGGTTTAGTCGCTTTCAGAAGAGTGGCAAAACGCTTATTACGTTCGGCTGGCTGGTCCTGCTGCTGCTGAGCCTGCAGCCGGTGGCGGATGGACTGCTGCGCCCCATCGAAAACAGGTATCCTACGTGGCAGGGAAACCAGAAAGTTGATTACATCGTTGTGCTGGGCGGCGGGTATACCTGGGACCCTGACTGGGCCCCCAGTTCGAACCTGATCAACAACAGCCTGCCGCGGCTAAACGAAGGTATTCGCCTGTGGCTGGCGAATCCGGGATCAAAAATGATCTTCACCGGCGCAGCGGCCAAAACCAACCCGGTGAGTACGGCTGAAGCGGGAGCCAGAATCGCGGAATCGCTCGGCGTACCGCGTTCCTCTATCATCACGCTGGACAGCCCAAAGGATACCGAGGAAGAGGCTGCCGCGGTGAAGCAGGCGATTGGCGATGTTCCGTTCTTACTGGTGACCTCCGCCTCGCACCTGCCAAGAGCGATGATTTTCTTCGAGAAGCAAGGTTTGCACCCGCTTCCCGCACCGGCAAACCAGATGGCCATCAGCGCGCCGCTCAACCCATGGGAACGGGTGATCCCCTCTCCGATGTGGTTGATGCATAGCGATCGCGTCGGCTACGAGACGCTCGGACGCCTCTGGCAGTGGCTGAAAGGCTCGTCAGGCGAGCCAGGGCAAGAGTGATTTAGCCGCCAGATCGAAGTTGGCGCGATTGAAACGTCCGGTGTTGACCAGCTGCGCCACTTCGTCCCAGAGCAAATAAAGCCAGCGACGCCAGAGAAACGCCTCTGCAACGGGCGCGCGTTGAAGGTAGTGCCACAGTAAACCTTCCGCCGCCCCGCTGTCGCTGAGCCTGAACAGCTCATATTCCCGCGGTGCCCAGAGCATGATCCCCGGCCCTAGCATCGCCAGAAGCTGATCGCTGCGGGAGTCTTTGAGCATACTGCGCAGAGTAAAATTGCCGTGGATCAGCACGCAGTTGTCGTTAAAGCCGTCGAACAGCGCCGGTAAGCACTCGCGGGTGCGAAACAGAATACGTTTGTCCTGCATGGTCAAACCGGTATTGTTGAACTGGTTAAGCGTCCCCCACAGCACTTCCACCCGCTGGCGATACCACAGCGGCCACAGGTTTTCCTGGGTGCTGTCAACCGGACCAACAAGCCCGCGGCTATCCTGTCGGTGCCAGGCCAGCAGCGCCTCAACAATCTGATCCTTCAGCTGTTCCCAGCGTTCCGGCGTACGCGCGGGCGCTTCAACCGGCACACCGCGTAAACGCTCAATCAGCAGTACGTCCGGGCCGGGATGTTCCTCGTGGGTCATCACGCCGTACACGGTCGGCATACGGACGGTTCCCTCCCGTGCCAGCATCGACATTTTCCAGGCAAGCTGCCTGGCCACGCCCGGCGACGAGAAGCTTCGTGCCATCAACGGCATCGGGTTGCCCTGGCCGTCATACAACGACCAGAGCGCGGTATCGACCTTTTCACTCACGCATTCGACCCGGCTTAACTTCTCACCCAGCAGATGGCTAAGTTCGGCACGCAGCTGTTCCATATGAGATTACCCCCATTAAGACTACTGCTTTTATAATGAGCGCACAGCGTGAAGATGTCACCCGGAAGAGATCAATTAGGGTAAAGAAAGGGGAATTTGCGGGGAGAGGACATCCCTCCGAAAGGAGGGATGCAGGCGGGATTAGCGCAACTCGGCGCGGACGCGCTCAAGATCTTCTGGGGTATCAACGCCCGTTCCCGGTACTTCGCGGGCAACGGCAACGTGGATTTTTTCGCCATACCAGAGCACGCGAAGCTGCTCCAGCATTTCGATATGCTCCAGCGGGCTCGGCGCCCAGGCTACATAGCGGCGAATAAAGCCGGCGCGATAGCCGTAGATCCCAATATGACGCAGGAAAGAATCACCGATGGTCTCTTTAGAGAGCGCAAAGCGATCGCGATCCCACGGAATCGTAGCGCGGGAGAAATAGAGCGCATAGCCTTCCGCATCCATGACCACCTTCACCGCATTCGGATTAAATGCCTCTTCAGCATGGTGAATGGGCACCGCGAGCGTCGCCATACCGACCTGACGCTGCGCCAGGTTTTCCGCCACCTGACGGATAATTACGGCCGGGATCATCGGCTCGTCGCCCTGCACGTTGACGATGACCGTATCGTCACTAAAACCACATTTCTCAACCACTTCCGCCAGACGCTCGGTGCCGGACTGGTGATCGGCGCGGGTCATGCACACCTCACCGCCTGCGGCCTCAACCGCACGGGCGACATCAGGATGATCGGTTGCAACGATAATGCGGTCGGCACCGGACTCACGCGCCCGCTCAAGGACATGCACAATCATCGGCTTGCCGTTGATATCTACCAGCGGTTTACCCGGCAGACGCGTTGAGGCATAACGTGCAGGAATAATAACAACAAAACTCATGGTTTGCTCTCTTCTGCCACCAGGGAACGGGCTTCATTTTCCAGCAGTACCGGAATGCCGTCACGCAGCGGGAAGGCCAGACTGTCCAGCTTGCAGATCAGCTCCTGTTTGTCCTGGCTGTAGTAGAGTTTGCCGTTGCATACCGGGCAGGCAATAATTTCAAGTAAACGGTGATCCATAGTTCCTCCGTATGGGTAATCACTAAAGCTTAACACATTCCCTTTTCAGGGCGTGCCTGTTTCCCAGCCACTTCGACAGGATGTGAATAACCCGTCAGGTACCCGGCCAAGCGTTACGTCGCGAGCCTCCTGCCAGCGCGCGAACTCGCTAATGGCGGACGTTAACCCTTTTTCCAGGCTCGCCGTGACCCTGATGCCCTCTTGCAGATAAAGGGCAATGATTTCAAGCGTGCCGGTCTTGCGGTGCATTTTGGCATCCATGCGTCCGACCAGTTGTCCCTTGTGCAGCAGCGGTAAAACAAAGTAGCCGTATTGCCGCTTTGGCGCCGGGGTATAGCATTCCAGCCGGTAGCTGAAGTCAAACAGCTGCTCGGCGCGTTTTCTGTCCCAAACCACCGGGTCGAACGGCGACAATACCGCGCTGTGGGTCGCCTGAAGGTTCCCCTCCAGAGCCTCGGGCAGCAGAGGGACAAGATCCGCATGCAGCCACATTTCTCCCAGCGTTTCCACCATAACGGGAACAACTCGCTGTTCGCGCTGCCACATCTCAAGCAGAGGCTTCAGCGCAGGCTGACGGAGGCGGTAATAGTCTGCCAGCCATTGCGGACGGAAAATGCCCAGGCTGCGGGCGCTGTTCTCCAGCATGATGGCCTCGGCCGCCTCCTGAGTAAGCAGATCCCGCTCGTCGTCCCAGTGAGGCATCACGCGATGCGTCAGATCATAAACGCGCTGAAAATTACGCCGTTCAATGACCATGACTTTGCCTGACGTGAACAACCCTTCAAGATGACGCTTGTGCGGCTTCCACTCCCACCATCCGCCTGCACCTTTGCGCGGATGTTCAAAATCGGCGGATCGAACGGGGCCGTTTTCCTGAATATGGCTGATAAGCTGCTCTATTTCGGCCTCATGTTCCTCCATCCACGCCTGCCGGTATTTCCATCCCATCTTTTCCGGAGCAAGCATACGGTGACGTACCAGGGCGAAATCGCTACGGGGCAGGAAGCAGGCTTCGTGGGCCCAGTACTCCATCAGCTCCCCTTTGGAGAGCGCCTCATCCAGCCACTGCGGAGGATAACTCCCCAGGCGGCTAAACAGCACCAGGTAAGGGCTACGGGCGACAATGTTAATGGTGTCGATTTGGAGCAGCGACATGCGCTGGACGGTAGAGAGGATATCGGCAGGCTGCGCGCGGCGACGGGGCTTTTTGAGCAGCCCCTGCGCGGCAAGGTGTAAATGACGTGCGGCTGAAAGCGAGAGTTGCGGTAAAGACATGCGTTTTCCTGTCAGTCAAAGCGCCACCAGAACCGCGTAAGCCTCTACTGCACCAACGCAATCAGTTCCTTGAGCAATTGTTCCGGCTGTTCGCCGCTGAGTTCAGCGTCAACCGGCAGATACCACCAGTTTTCTTTCGCAAAGGCACGGCATTTCACCGCATCTTTTTCGGTCATAATGAGCGTCTGGCCAGGCGCGGTAAGCGCCTCAACCTGCTCTGCCACCAGCGCCTGATGGTCAGCCAGCGGAACGCGTTTTTCCAGCCGGGCGCCACACTGCTCCAGCGTCGCGAAGAAGCGCGGCGGATGACCAATACCCGCCATTGCCACCAGCGAAGGCAGTTCTGCAACCGCCCGGCGTTCACCCGTCACCAGGTTGACCGCCATTCCCGGTAACAGACGCATAGGAATTTCACCCGCCTCGGCTTCACCGCCGTTAACAATCACCGCATCAACGGACTTCAGACGCGAAGCGCGTTCACGCATGGGGCCAGCGGGCAGCCACCAGCCGTTGCCGAAACGACGAACGCCGTCGATAACTACAATCTCTTTATCACGCGCCAGAGCGTAATGCTGCAGGCCGTCGTCAGTGATGATGATTTGTGCCGCGTGTTCAGCAAGCAGGGCCTGCACGGCGTCGCTGCGCACCGGGGAGACCGCAACCGGCGCACCGGTACGCTGGAAAATCAATACTGGCTCATCACCCGCTTCTGCGGTCGTGGTTTCCGCCGACAGCAGCAATGGGTAGTGCGCCGCTTTACCACCATACCCACGCGACACCACGCCGGGGCGGATGCCGCGTTTTTGCAACTGCTCCACCAGCCAGATCACCACTGGCGTTTTGCCGTTGCCGCCCGCCGTGAGGTTACCCACCACGACAACAGGAACCGGCGCGCGCCAGGCACGCTTGATCCCCAGACGGTAAAACAGGCGAATAATGCCGCTCACCAGGCCGTACAGCCAGGAGAGCGGCAAAAGCAGCAGCCACAGCGGGGATTCACCGGACCAGATGCGTGCAATCATTCGCCGAACTGCATCTTATGAAGCTGGGCGTAAACGCCACGATGTTCCAGCAGATCGGCATGGCTTCCGCGTTCAACAATGATGCCGTCCTCAACCACGACGATCTCATCTGCCTGCTCAATAGTGGACAGACGGTGCGCAATCACCAGCGAAGTACGGTTCTTTTGCAGTTCATCCAGCGCCGACTGAATCGCGCGTTCAGATTCCGTATCCAGTGCAGAAGTTGCTTCGTCCAGGATCAGTATCGGGCTATCGCGCAGCAGCGCGCGCGCAATGGCGATACGCTGGCGCTGACCGCCGGAGAGCAGTACCCCGTTTTCACCGATTATCGTGTCCAGACCGTTATCCATCTTGTTGATAAAGTCCATTGCATACGCCATACGCGCGGCGTTCTCAATCTGCTCGCGGCTGTACTCATCAGTGCGTGCATAAGCAATGTTGTTGGCAACCGTATCGTTGAAGAGATGCACGTTCTGAGAAACCAGCGCAACCTGGTTACGCAGCGACTGCAGGGTGTACTCCCGCAGATCGTGACCATCCAGCAGGATCTCACCTTCGTTAATATCGTAGAAACGAGTGATGAGGCTCGCAATGGTGGATTTACCGGAGCCGGAGCGGCCTACCAGCGCAACGGTTTTACCTGCCGGAATCGTCAGGTTGATATTGCGCAGAGCCGGCGTTTCGCGGCCTGGATAGGTGAAGGTCACGTTGCGGAACTCCACGTCGCCACGCGCGCGCTCTACCTCGCGTGTACCTTCGTCTTTTTCCTGTTCAGAATCCAAAATGCTGAACAGCGTCTGGCAGGCGGCCATCCCGCGCTGGAACTGGGCGTTCACGTTGGTCAGGGATTTCAGCGGGCGCATCAGGGCAATCATCGAGGAGAAGACTACGGTGATAGTACCCGCCGTCAGCGTCTCCATTACGCTCGGGAAGCTTGCCGCATAAAGAACGAACGCCAGCGCCAGTGAGGCAATCAGCTGAATGATCGGGTCAGAGATGGAAGAGGCCGAGACCATCTTCATCCCCTGCAGACGCATTTTGTTGCTGACTTTGTCAAAGCGTTTGGTTTCAACTTCCTGACCGCCGAAGATCAACACTTCTTTGTGCCCTTTCAGCATCTGTTCTGCGCTGGTCGTCACCTGCCCCATGGTGTTCTGCATATTCTTACTGATATTGCGGAAGCGCTTTGAGACGACGCGGATAGCAATGGACACGACCGGTGCCAGCACGATAAGGATCAGCGAGAGCTGCCAGCTGTAATAGAACATCATTGCAAACAGACCGATGATCGACGCTCCTTCGCGCACGACGGTAATCAGCGCGCTTGAAGAGGAGGAGGCAACCTGCTCTGAATCGTAGGTAATACGAGACAGCAGCGTCCCGGTGGATTGCTTGTCAAAGAATGAGACCGGCATGCCCATCATGTGGCTGAACAGACGACGGCGCATGGTCAT
Organism: Enterobacter cloacae complex sp. P13B; assembly: GCF_014895915.1. Taxonomy (NCBI): domain Bacteria; kingdom Pseudomonadati; phylum Pseudomonadota; class Gammaproteobacteria; order Enterobacterales; family Enterobacteriaceae; genus Enterobacter; species Enterobacter cloacae complex sp. P13B. The sequence goes on along the minus strand of NZ_JADBQN010000017.1, from coordinate 36,391 downwards.
AACCACTTTCCCGGAAACCCAGGAGATGCAGTAGCTGGAGATATAGCTGGTGATACCACGTAAGATCATCAGCCCGATAACCACCAGAGGCATCCATAGCAACACTGAGCGATCCGTTTTACCAAAACCGTCGTCCAGTAACGGTTTGAGGAGCGATAACATAAAAGTATCGCTGGCTGCGTTGAGGATTAACGCTACACCCGCCACGATCAGGCCTGCTTTAAAGGGTGCAATCATCGGCCAGAGTCGGCGGAAGGTTTGCCACGTGGAGAGATCTTTGTCGTTATGCATTCAAAAAACCAGCATTTGTTGAAATAGCCGCATATTCTACCCGTTATCTACGGGCGCGCCAAACCACTGATGATACCAAGGGGGTAAAAATTGATCCCGCACGCGCCGGATTTGCCAGCGATGGTGCGAAAATGTCACCGATATTTGCCCGGAATGGGGGGTATCGTGCCAGATATATCCCTCTTTTCGATAGCGCCGGACTACTTTAGCCGACGGGAATCGCCATGCGTTATAGCGGGCCGCTGAATCCAGCGCAATCTCCCCTTCCAGGCGCTGTACCAGCGGCAATGAAGACGAGGTATTGCTGCCGTGATGAGGTACCTGTATGAGTGTGGACGTCAGATATTTCCAGTAATGGCTAAGCATAGCCTGTTCTGCCTGTGCTTCAATGTCTCCCGTCAGCAGAACGCTCTGCTCGCCGTCGTCAATTTTTACCACGCAGGAGTGATTGTTACCCTGAGCCGGATAATTTTCAGTGGGCCAGTGGACGGTGAACGTTAACCCCTGCCATTGCCATCTTTGCCCGCGAAAGCAGGGACGATGCCCAGTCTGGTGCAACGGACTTCTTACCCACATTTCAGGCCATGTTTTTTGCAGCGATACAAGGCCTCCCGCATGGTCGAGATGCTCATGGCTCAGAATGACGCCTTCCGGATGCAGATGATGCCAGCGCAGCCATGGAATAATTAACCGCTGTGCACTATCCCCGCCCGGCCAGGCAAGCCCGGTATCGTAAAGAATGGCTTTTCCCTGTCGTTCAATAACCATTGCCAGCCCCTGCCCCACGTCCAGCATATGGAGCGTCCAGGCGTCGCTTTTCGCCGTTCGCCAGAGGGGAGAAGCCAGCAAGACACTTCCCGCCAGACAAACTGCAGGAACGGTTTTCCAGGCGCGGAAACGCCAGCCGATGAGGATAAGCCACGGCAGTAACGTTATGTACTGCCAGCGCTGGTCCACACTCTGCCAGCCGTCTGGCAGGCGCATCAGCAACCAGAACAACCCGGCAAGCGTCTTATCGGCTGCATACCAGATGCCGCTTTCCAGCCCCTCCAGCGGCAGCAGATGAAGCAGCATGCCGAGTAAAATCAGCGGTACGTAGACAAACGTCACCAACGGCACGGCAAAGAAATTGGCGATCAACGATGAAATGCTAAAGCCATGGAAAATCAGAACCTGTAGCGGCATGAGAAGTAACAGCATGCCGACCTGCAGATAGACCAGGTTCAGCAGCGGACGTATCCGGCGAGCCCACTGCCAGTGAGGAAGCGGCAACCACTGAAACCAGAAAATCAGCGCGGCGACGGCAAATGCAGACAAAAGCAGACTCTGCGAAAGTATGGCTAAGGGATCGCTTATCAGGATCGCCGCGACACAGCAGATCCACACCTGCCATGGAGACCATTGCCGGGAACCGATCCGCAGCGCCGCCAGTACAGCAAGTGCGATGACCGTGCGTAGCGCGGGGGGTTGCAGACCTGTCAGCCAGGCATAGAAAGCAGCAAAGAATACCCCTGCCAGCAGAGGCATCTGCCAGTTGACCCGATGGCAAGGTAATAAAAACTGAAGCCCGCGCACAAGAAACCAGACGATGGAGGCCGCCAGCGCGATATGCAGACCCGAAATCGCCATCAGATGCAGCGTGCCGGTCTCACGCATCAGGTCTTTTATTTCCCTGGGGACATCCAGACGTTCTCCCATGCCCAGCCCGAGGATAACCGCGCCCCAGCGATAAACTGAAAGTCGGTTTTGCAGCGATGTCAGGTATTGCGCTCGCAGGCTGCAGCGTCCATCGATGAGTTCTGCATGGGTAAAACGCCCACTTAGCATTTGATGGCGGGCAATAGCGCTGCGCTGGGGGTCATACCCTCCGTCGTTCAGTTCGCCGTGTACAGGCCTGAGCCGGAGCGTCATCGCCCAGCGCTGACCGGCACACGCTTTCTGCGGCAGATAATGACCATAAAGCGTTACGCCCGTTGACGCCCACCAGCGCTGGCCATCAACGGTGAGTATTTTTCCCTGATGCACAGTGGCACCATCAGTCGCGGCGATCTCCACCTCGGCCTGTATGGCACCTGCGGTTAAATGCTGCATCGGCCAGACGCTCTCTTGCGCGGCCAGAATGCCCCACACGCAAAATAACAGCGTCATCCCCACATACTTCAGCCGTACGTTTTGGCGTGCGGCCAGTGCAACCCCGCCAGCCATCATTATCCAGATGGTATAACGCGATGGCAGTTCAGGTAACCAGAGTAACGGGGCTATCGCCAGAATGGCGCAGATACCTAAAGCGGGAATTCCCATTGCTACCTCCCTGTTTCTGGGTGGCAGTATGCGGGCAGATCGAGCGGGGTGTCAGGCGTGAAAAATGCAATCTACAACAAGCGCTGCATGGTTTTTAGCGCGTTGCAGAAAACGCAACTTAAAATGCGAGACACCTTCAGAATGAAAGTGACGGAGACAAAAAAAGCACCCGCAGGTGCTTTCTTTCGAACCCAGTTTAACCGGCTGGCTAAACTCAGTTGCCGTAAATATTGGCGCGATCGCGCAGTTCTTTACCCGGCTTAAAGTGTGGAACGTACTTCCCTTCCAGCTCGACTTTATCACCAGTTTTCGGGTTACGCCCGGTACGTGGAGCACGATAGTGCAGAGAAAAACTACCGAAACCGCGGATTTCAATGCGCTCGCCCTGGGCAAGAGTGGAGGCCATATGCTCCAGCATCTCTTTTACGGCATCTTCCACTGCCTTGGCAGGGATATGCGGTTGCTGACTGGCAAGTCTTTCAATCAATTCTGACTTGGTCATGATTCCTCCGGTTCCTTTCAAACCAATTAGCTGAACAGCTCATTAAACAAGGGCGGCCGTAGCCGCCCTTTGTTATTGATTACAGGACGAATCCTGCAATCTGTCAAGTCTGCTCATCATCCTTCGCGCTGTAAATGCGTTACAGCTCAAATGATGCTGAGAACCTGATATTACTCGCCTTTAGCTGCTTTGAAAGCTTCAGCCATTGCGTTGTTAGAGAAGTTTGCATCTTCCTGTTTGTTAACAGTTGCGATTGCATCTTTCTCATCAGCTTCGTCTTTAGCACGAACAGACAGGCTGATTGCACGGTTCTTACGGTCAACACCGGTGAACTTAGCTTCAACGTCGTCGCCTACGTTCAGAACCAGAGTGGCATCTTCAACGCGGTCACGTGAAGCTTCAGAAGCGCGCAGGTAACCTTCAACGCCGTCAGCCAGTTCTACGGTTGCGCCTTTAGCGTCAACTGCAGTCACTTTACCGTTTACGATTGCGCCTTTCTTGTTCAGTGCAACCCAGTTGTTGAACGGATCTTCTGCGAGCTGTTTAACGCCCAGGGAGATACGCTCACGCTCTGCGTCAACCTGCAGAACAACTGCAGCGATTTCGTCGCCTTTTTTGTATTCACGAACTGCTTCTTCGCCTGCAACGTTCCAGGAGATGTCAGACAGGTGAACCAGGCCATCGATGCCGCCGTCCAGGCCGATGAAGATACCGAAGTCAGTGATAGACTTGATTTTACCTTCAACACGGTCGCCCTTGTTGTGGGTTTCCGCGAACTGCTGCCATGGGTTGTTTTTGCACTGCTTCAGGCCCAGGGAGATACGACGACGTTCTTCGTCGATATCCAGAACCATCACTTCCACTACATCACCAACGTTAACAACTTTGGATGGGTGGATGTTTTTGTTGGTCCAGTCCATTTCGGAAACGTGCACCAGGCCTTCAACGCCTTCTTCGATTTCAACGAAGCAGCCGTAGTCGGTCAGGTTGGTTACGCGACCAGTCAGTTTAGTACCTTCTGGGTAACGCTTAGCGATAGCTACCCATGGATCTTCGCCCAGCTGTTTCAGGCCGAGGGATACACGAGTACGCTCGCGGTCGAACTTCAGCACTTTAACAGTGATTTCGTCGCCCACGTTCACGATTTCGCTTGGGTGCTTAACGCGTTTCCACGCCATGTCGGTGATGTGCAGCAGGCCATCAACGCCGCCCAGGTCAACGAATGCGCCGTAGTCAGTGAGGTTCTTAACGATACCTTTGACTTCCATGCCTTCCTGCAGGTTTTCCAGCAGCTGATCGCGTTCTGCGCTGTTTTCGGATTCGATAACGGCACGACGGGAAACAACAACGTTGTTACGCTTCTGGTCCAGCTTGATTACTTTGAACTCAAGCTCTTTGCCTTCGAGGTGCAGGGTGTCACGGACTGGACGAACGTCTACCAGTGAACCTGGCAGGAACGCACGAATACCATTCAGCTCAACAGTGAAGCCACCTTTAACTTTGCCGTTGATAACACCGACCACAGTTTCAGCTTCTTCGTAAGCTTTCTCCAGCGTGATCCATGCTTCGTGACGTTTAGCTTTCTCACGAGACAGCAGGGTTTCGCCGAAGCCGTCTTCTACTGCGTCCAGAGCAACGTCAACTTCGTCACCAACCTGGATTTCCAGCTCGCCCTGGGCGTTTTTGAACTGCTCAGCCGGAATGGCGGACTCAGATTTCAGACCGGCGTCAACCAGTACTACGTCTTTGTCGATAGCAACAACAACACCGCGAACGATGGAACCCGGACGGGTTTCGATTTCTTTTAAGGATTCTTCAAACAGTTGAGCAAAAGATTCAGTCATGTTTAATCTTCAGGTTAATATTAACGTCCACCTGGCTCCGTGCCGGATGGGGTTGTTTCACATACCCGCCGTCAATCCATTGCAGCGGGGGTACTGCTAAATCGGGCGCGATTACGCGAGTGCCAGTTTTTGGCGCGCATATTGTAGCGCTTTTTCAATCACTTGCTCAATAGTTAAACTGGTTGAATCCAGAACTAATGCATCTTCTGCAGGAACAAGCGGTGCGACGGCGCGGTTACGATCGCGGTCATCGCGCTCTTTTATCTCGGATAAAAGGCGATCAAAGTTAACACTAAACCCCTTTTCCTGCAACTGAAGCATACGGCGTTGAGCACGTTCTTCCGAAGAGGCGTCAAGGAAGATTTTTACTGGCGCATCAGGGAAGACCACGGTTCCCATGTCGCGTCCATCAGCGATCAGACCCGGGGCTTCACGAAACGCTCGCTGGCGACGCAGCAGCGCCTCGCGAACGCGTGGGAAAGCCGCCACCTGGGAGGCCGCATTAGCGACTTCCTGCGTACGGATTTCGCCGCTCACGTCTTCCCCTTCCAGAATCACTTCCAGGTTGCCATCGGTGGAAACAAAACGCACATCCAGATGCGCAGCCAGCGGTACCAGCGCTTCTTCAGAGGCGACATCCACGTGATGATGCAGCGCAGCCAGCGCCAGCACGCGATAGATTGCTCCCGAATCTAAAAGATGCCATTGCAATGCTTCCGCCATCGCTTTGCACAGAGTACCTTTCCCTGCGCCACTCGGCCCATCAATGGTGATTACCGGGGCAACTGCCGTCATCTTTTTCTCCTTAAATAAGGCATACCGTTAACATGAACGCCGCGCATTATACGCGCCAACGTGCGCAACTGTTACCTTTGCGTGCAAATTACGGAATGATAGAAGCAGAGTGTAGAAGAAATGAGCGGGAAAGATCGTCAGGAAGCGTAAGGAAATGCCGCATCAGGTGATGCGGCAAGACTTCATCATGCCAGGGTGCTAATGCGCGCCAGCTGTTCGAAATAGTCCGGGAAGGTTTTCGCCGTACATTTCGGATCGAGAATGGTCACAGGGGTATCGGACAGCGCCACCAGCGAGAAACACATCGCCATACGGTGATCGTTATAGGTCCCGATTTCAGCAAAGTTCAGTTTTGCCGGAGGGGTAACGCGAATGTAATCTTCGCCCTCTTCTACCTCAGCGCCGACTTTACGCAACTCGGTTGCCATCGCGAACAGGCGGTCCGTCTCTTTTACGCGCCAGTTATAGATGTTGCGCAGCGTGGTGGTGCCTTTGGCAAACAGCGCCGCCGTGGCAATGGTCATCGCCGCATCCGGGATATGGTTCATGTCCATGTCGATGGCGTTCAGCTCACCGTGGGTACAGGAGATGAAATCATCCCCCCAGGTGACAACCGCGCCCATTTTTTCCAGCACGTCAGCAAAACGAATATCGCCCTGCACGCTGTTGCGGCCAATGCCGGTCACTTTTACCGTACCGCCTTTAATCGCGCCAGCGGCAAGGAAATAGGATGCGGATGAAGCATCGCCTTCAACCAGGTAGTTGCCCGGCGACTGGTACTGCTGCGCGCCGCGAACCACGAAACGCTGAAAAGACTGGTTTTCAACCTCAACGCCGAAGGTTTTCATCAGATGCAGCGTAATATCAATATACGGTTTGGAGACCAGCTCACCTTTAATCGTGATAACCGTATCCTGCGGGGCCAGCGGCGCGGTCATCAGCAGCGCCGTCAGGAACTGGCTGGAGACGCTGCCGTCAACCTCGACGGTACCGCCGGTAAAGCCCCCGCGCAGACGCAGTGGCGGGTAATTTTCCTGCTCCAGATACTCAATCTGCGCGCCGCCCTGACGCAGGGCATCTACCAGATGGCCGATCGGACGTTCCTTCATGCGCGGCTCGCCGGTCAGCACGATGTTATTGCTCCCGAGGCACAGGGCTGCCGCCAGCGGACGCATCGCGGTACCCGCGTTACCCAGAAACAGCTCAAGCTCGTCACTCGCCTGCAGCGCGCCGCCGTTGCCGGTCACTTCGCAGCGGGTACGATCGTCAGAGAGTGTGTAATGAACGCCCAACGCTTTCAGCGCATTGAGCATATGGCGCACGTCATCGCTGTCCAGCAGGTTGGTGAGGACGGTGGTGCCGTTTGCCAGAGCTGCCAGCAGCAGAGCGCGGTTCGAGACACTTTTTGAACCAGGCAGATTGATGGTGCCATCTACCCGCGCGATAGGTTGTAACGTCAGGGATTCCATGAAAACTAAACTCTCAACTCAACATAATAAAAACCCCGCAGGGACGCTGCGGGGGTGAAAAACAGCAAATTAACCGTGACGACGTTCGAAGTCGATCATGAAATCGGTCAGGGCCTTAACGCCTTCCAGCGGCATGGCGTTATAAATGGAAGCACGCATCCCGCCAACCACACGATGGCCTTTCAGCGCGTGCAGACCCGCTGCGAACGACTCTTCCAGGAACACGCTGTCCAGGCTGCTGTCTGCCAGCTGGAACGGTACGTTCATGCGGGAACGGTTCGCTTTCGCTACATCGTTACGGTAGAAATCGCTCTTGTCGATCGTGCCGTACAGCAGCTCGGCTTTTTGCTGATTGATCTTGTCCATCTGCGCCACGCCGCCGTTTTGCTTCAGCCATTTGAAGACCAGCCCGGAAAGGTACCAGGCAAACGTTGGTGGGGTGTTGAACATGGAGTCGTTGTCATTCAGGATGGTGTAATCCAGGATTGACGGGCAGGACTTATGGGCTTTACCCAGCAAGTCTTCACGCACGATGACGATAGTCAGGCCCGCAGGACCGATATTTTTCTGCGCGCCCGCATAGATAACGCCGTAACGGCTGACGTCTAGTGGCGCAGACAGAATGGTGGAGGAGAAGTCGGCGGCAACCACAACGTCTTTGCCGAAGTCTGGCGTCTCGTCGATGGCAATCCCGTCAATGGTTTCGTTCGGGCAGTAGTGAAGGTAGGCGGCGTTATCAGAAAGCTGCCACTCGCGCATTGGCTTCACGGCGCGCAGACCGTCAACGGTCACTTTGGCGTCAATAACGTTCGGCGTGCAGTATTTGTGCGCTTCTTTTACGGCGCTTGCCGCCCAGTAACCCGCGTCAACGTAGTCAGCCGTCGTTTTGTCGCCCAGGATATTCAGGGGTACGCCAGCAAACTGGCCGCGTCCACCGCCGTGACAGAACAATACTTTGTAGTTCGAGGGAATGTTCAGCAGATCGCGAAAATCCTTTTCTGCCTCTTCCGCCACCTGAATAAACTCTTTACCCCGGTGGCTGATTTCCATCACCGACGTACCCAGACCGTTCCAGTCACACAGCTCCTGTTGAGCCTGTTTGAGCACGTCTGCCGGTAACATTGCCGGACCTGAACTGAAATTAAAAACTTGAGCCATTTCCCCTCACCACGCTAAAAGCCATAAGTTATAACTGTGGATATCGGTTTTATCATTCAGTGACACGCGCCGCAATGTCTAAAACTTATGACCGGGGAAATGTGCCCTTCGTCACACAAAACAATCTGCCGCCTCGTCGTCACAAAACCGACAAAATCGCTGTCAGACGAGGCGTTTAGCCCGGCTAACCTTTGTCCATTCCGGATTTGCACAACGAGGGCATAATTGATGATCGCCTGCATGCATCCCCACAACATGACTACATTTTATACATGCATACTCCCCGGTTTCAGGTATCACCCTGAACCGTTCTACTAACATATCCGGCAGGATACACAGGCCGGGCTTAACGTCGTCATCAGCATAGTAATAGACGCTGATTTGCCCATTGGTTTCCATAATAGCCAGCCGCACCTGCCCGAGCTGTTCAACGCTATTCAGGCGCAGCTCCATGAAGAACTCAAACTCGGTCATATTGGCGCTTTGCACATTTTCCCAGGCCAGTTGACCGTCCTCGACAATAACGACCGGTTTCCCTTCAAGCAGATCTTCCAGCTTTTCACTTTTTGACATCAGCCACATCACCAGCCGGTAAAGCAAGGCGAGGGAAACAAAAACGATAAACACCGGCACCATCGGCACGTCGTCATAAAACGCGACGTCCCCCGCCGCCGAGCCCAGCGTCAGGATGATCAGCACTTCAAACAGCGACATCTGACGAACGCCACGACGGCCGGTAATTTTGAGAAACAGGAAGACGAGTACGAAGGTATACAGGCTGCGCAGCGCCACTTCGCCCAGAAATTCAGGTGGAACTTTATCAAACGCCATCCGCTGGAGATCAAATGCTTTCATTTTTCTATGCCTTAACAGTCAGTTACTGCTACTAAGCATAGCCCAGCCATTTATTTTCGCCGGAGATAGCACCCGTCACGCAAAACCCGTATCATTGCGCGCTTTACGTACGATAAAAGTGAACGCCATGACTCAAACGTTTATCCCCGGCAAAGACGCCGCTCTGGAAGATTCCATCGCTCGCTTCCAGCAGAAACTGACCGACCTGGGCTTTAACATCGAAGAAGCCTCCTGGCTCAATCCGGTGCCTCACGTCTGGTCCGTGCACATTCGCGACAAAGACTGCGCGCTCTGCTTTACCAACGGTAAAGGTGCGACGAAAAAAGCGGCACTGGCCTCTGCGCTGGGTGAGTATTTTGAGCGTCTGTCCACCAACTATTTCTTCGCTGACTTCTGGCTGGGTGAAACCATCGCCAACGGCCCGTTCGTTCACTATCCGAACGAAAAATGGTTCCCGCTGACCGAAGACGATGAACTGCCGGAAGGCATTCTGGATGGCCGTCTGCGTGCCTTCTACGATCCGGAAAACGAACTGACCGCCAGCATGCTGATCGATCTGCAGTCTGGGAATGAAGAGCGTGGGATCTGCGCCCTGCCGTTCACCCGTCAGTCTGACGAGCAGACCGTCTATATCCCGATGAACATCGTCGGCAACCTGTATGTGTCCAACGGTATGTCCGCCGGTAACACCCGCAATGAAGCGCGCGTGCAGGGCCTGTCTGAAGTGTTCGAGCGTCACATTAAAAACCGCATCATCGCTGAATCCATCAGCCTGCCTGAAATTCCGGCAGACGTGCTGGCGCGCTACCCGGGCGTGGTGGAATCCATCGCGAAGCTGGAAGCGGAAGGTTTCCCAATCTTTGCCTATGACGGCTCGCTGGGCGGTAAATATCCGGTTATCTGCGTCGTGCTGTTTAACCCGACTAACGGAACCTGCTTCGCCTCCTTCGGCGCGCATCCTGACTTCGGCGTGGCGCTGGAGCGTACCGTGACCGAGCTGCTGCAGGGCCGTAGCCTGAAAGATCTCGACGTGTTTACGCCGCCAACGTTTGACGATGAAGAAGTGGCCGAGCACACCAACCTCGAAACCCACTTCATCGACTCCAGCGGTTTGATCTCCTGGGATATGTTCAAGCAGGACGCGGACTATCCGTTCGTGGACTGGAGCTTTGCCGGTACCACCGAAGAAGAGTTCGCTACATTGATGGCAATCTTCGACGCCGAAGATCAGGAAGTCTACATTGCCGACTACGAACACCTGGGCGTTTACGCGTGCCGCATCATCGTACCTGGCATGTCCGATATCTACCCGGCGGAAGATCTGTGGCTCGCAAACAACAGCATGGGCGCGCACCTGCGTGAAACCCTACTCTCCCTGCCGGGCAGCGAGTGGGAAAAAGAAGATTATCTCAACCTGATAGCCCAGCTGGACGATGAAGGCCACGATGACTTTACCCGCGTGCGCGAGCTGCTGGGTCTGGCGACCGGGAAAGACAACGGCTGGTACACGCTGCGCATCGGTGAACTGAAAGCGATGCTGGCCCTCGCGGGCGGCGATCTGGATCAGGCTCTGGCCTGGACAGAATGGACCATGGAGTTTAACCAGTCGGTCTTCTCCGCCGAGCGCACCAACTATTACCGCTGCCTGCAAACCCTGCTGCTGCTTGCACAGGAAGACGATCGCGAGCCACTGCAGTACCTGAACGCTTTCGTACGTATGTACGGTGCTGAAGCGGTTGAAGCCGCCAGCGCGGCGCTGAGCGGTGAAGAGCCGTTCTACGGTCTGCAGGCGGTTGACAGCGATCTGAAAGCCTTCCCGGCGCATCAGTCTCTGCTGAAGGCCTATGAAAAGCTGCAGAAAGCAAAAGCCGCTTACTGGTCAAAATAAACGCATATAACATTAACGGCAGTAGGCGTATTCAATCGTCTGGGCTATATTACGGGGCAATTTCATTGCCCCGTTTTTTATTCTCTTCGGCAATGATTGTTGATTGTAATAATAAAGTTAAACACGGGTAAATATAATAATATTTGCCTGGGCTTTATTGTTACTTTTTATGGTAAATACTCCATATTAATTAACTGTTTCGAAGGGGGCCGAACGAAAAAATTCAACTCTTTTCATAACTTTTAAAATTTATTTTTATACGGATAATCAAATACTTACACCGCATTTGTTGTAAAACCATACATACTGCGGGCCTATAAGCCAGGCGAGATATGATCTATATCAATTTCTCTTCTATAATGCTTTGTTAGTATCTCGTCGCCGACTTAATAAAGAGAGAGTTAGTGTGAAAGCTGACAACCCTTTTGATCTTTTACTCCCCGCCGCGATGGCAAAAGTTGCCGAAGAAGCGGGTGTCTATAAAGCAACGAAACACCCGATGAAGACGTTCTATCTGGCGATCACCGCTGGTGTGTTCATCTCTATCGCTTTCGTCTTCTACATCACCGCCACCACCGGTACTGCCGGAATGCCTTTCGGCATGGCCAAACTGATTGGCGGCATTTGCTTCTCACTGGGTCTGATTCTCTGCGTCATTTGCGGCGCCGACCTCTTCACCTCAACGGTGCTGATTGTTGTCGCGAAAGCCAGCGGAAGAATTACCTGGGGTCAACTGGCGCGCAACTGGCTTAACGTCTACGTTGGTAACCTGATTGGCTGTCTGCTCTTTGTTCTGTTGATGTGGCTCTCTGGCGAGTATATGACCGCCAACGGTGGCTGGGGGCTTAATGTCCTGCAAACCGCTGACCACAAAATGCATCACACATTTATCGAAGCCGTTGCTCTCGGCATCCTCGCAAACCTGATGGTCTGCCTGGCTGTATGGATGAGCTACTCGGGTCGTAGCCTGATGGATAAAGCCATGATTATGGTTCTGCCGGTTGCGATGTTTGTTGCCAGCGGCTTCGAGCACAGTATTGCGAATATGTTCATGATCCCGATGGGGATTGTTATCCGCAACTTTGCAAGCCCGGAGTTCTGGACCGCAGTTGGTTCATCCCCGGAAAGTTTCTCTCACCTGACTATTATGAATTTCATTACTGATAACCTGATCCCCGTCACTATCGGGAACATTATCGGTGGGGGTCTGTTAGTTGGGTTGACATACTGGGTCATTTACCTGCGTGGCGGCGACCATCATTAATGGTTGTCTCAGGCAGTAAATAAAAAATCCACTTAAGAAGGTAGGTGTTACATGTCCGAGCTTAATGAAAAGTTAGCCACAGCCTGGGAAGGTTTTGCGAAAGGTGACTGGCAGAATGAAGTCAACGTCCGTGACTTCATTCAGAAAAACTATACCCCGTATGAAGGTGACGAATCCTTCCTGGCTGGCGCAACTGACGCGACCACCAAGCTGTGGGACAGCGTAATGGAAGGCGTTAAACTGGAAAACCGCACTCACGCGCCAGTTGATTTTGACACCTCCGTTGCATCCACCATCACTTCTCACGATGCTGGCTACATCAACAAAGCCCTTGAGAAAATTGTTGGTCTGCAGACTGAAGCACCACTGAAACGCGCCATCATCCCGTTCGGTGGTATCAAAATGGTTGAAGGTTCCTGCAAAGCGTATAACCGCGAGCTGGACCCAATGCTGAAAAAAATCTTCACCGAATACCGCAAAACCCATAACCAGGGCGTATTCGATGTTTATACCAAAGACATTCTGAACTGCCGTAAATCTGGCGTTCTGACTGGTCTGCCAGATGCCTATGGCCGTGGCCGTATCATCGGTGACTACCGTCGCGTTGCGCTGTACGGTATCGACTTCCTGATGAAAGACAAATACGCGCAGTTCGTTTCCCTGCAGTCTGACCTGGAAAACGGCGTAAACCTGGAAGCGACTATCCGTCTGCGTGAAGAAATTGCTGAACAGCACCGCGCGCTGGGTCAGATCAAAGAGATGGCGGCTAAATACGGCTGCGATATCTCTGGTCCTGCGACCAACGCTCAGGAAGCTATTCAGTGGACCTATTTCGGCTACCTGGCCGCTGTTAAGTCTCAGAACGGTGCAGCAATGTCCTTCGGCCGCGTATCCACCTTCCTGGATGCGTACATCGAACGTGACCTGAAAGCAGGCAAAATCACCGAGCAAGACGCTCAGGAAATGATTGACCACCTGGTCATGAAACTGCGTATGGTTCGCTTCCTGCGTACCCCAGAATATGATGAGCTGTTCTCTGGTGACCCAATCTGGGCAACAGAATCAATCGGCGGTATGGGCGTTGACGGCCGTACGCTGGTTACCAAAAACAGCTTCCGCTTCCTGAACACCCTGTACACCATGGGTCCTTCTCCGGAGCCAAACATCACCGTTCTGTGGTCTGAAAAACTGCCTCTGAACTTCAAGAAATTCGCCGCTAAAGTGTCCATCGACACCTCTTCTCTGCAGTACGAGAACGATGACCTGATGCGTCCGGACTTCAACAACGACGACTACGCTATCGCTTGCTGCGTGAGCCCAATGGTTGTTGGTAAACAAATGCAGTTCTTCGGTGCGCGTGCAAACCTGGCGAAAACCATGCTGTACGCTATCAACGGCGGCGTTGATGAAAAACTGAAAATGCAGGTTGGTCCTAAGTCTGAGCCAATCAAAGGCGACGTGCTGAACTATGACGAAGTCATGGAGCGCATGGACCACTTCATGGACTGGCTGGCTAAGCAGTACGTGACCGCGCTGAACGTTATCCACTACATGCACGACAAGTACAGCTACGAAGCCTCTCTGATGGCGCTGCACGACCGTGACGTTATCCGCACCATGGCGTGTGGTATCGCAGGTCTGTCCGTTGCGGCTGACTCCCTGTCTGCAATCAAATATGCGAAAGTTAAACCAATTCGTGACGAAGACGGCCTGGCCGTAGACTTCGAAATCGAAGGCGAATACCCGCAGTTTGGTAACAACGATTCTCGCGTTGATGACATGGCGGTTGACCTGGTAGAACGTTTCATGAAGAAAATTCAGAAACTCACTACCTACCGTAACGCTATCCCGACTCAGTCTGTTCTGACCATCACCTCTAACGTTGTGTATGGTAAGAAAACCGGTAACACCCCAGACGGTCGTCGTGCTGGCGCGCCATTTGGCCCAGGTGCTAACCCAATGCACGGTCGTGACCAGAAAGGTGCTGTAGCTTCTCTGACCTCCGTTGCTAAACTGCCGTTTGCTTACGCGAAAGATGGTATCTCTTACACCTTCTCTATCGTGCCAAACGCGCTGGGTAAAGACGACGAAGTGCGTAAAACTAACCTCGCGGGTCTGATGGATGGTTACTTCCACCACGAAGCGTCCATCGAAGGTGGTCAGCACCTGAACGTGAACGTGATGAACCGTGAAATGCTGCTCGACGCGATGGAACATCCTGAGAAATATCCTCAGCTGACCATCCGCGTATCTGGCTACGCAGTACGTTTTAACTCCCTGACGAAAGAGCAGCAGCAGGACGTTATCACCCGTACTTTCACTCAGTCCATGTAAGTGGAATTGACTGAAATCACGCGTTAAAAAGCGTACAATAAAGGCTCCACGCAAGTGGGGCCTTTTTAACACCCTCGCTTCACCAGTCTCTTTTGTCCGCTATCTATACTTTATGGATAACAGCCAAAACAGACTCGACATAGCCTTTGAGCTGTGCAACTACACTGGCCCCCGGATGGGCCAAATTCGGAGATATCACCGCAATGTCAACTATTGGTCGCATTCACTCCTTTGAATCCTGTGGCACCGTCGATGGCCCGGGGATCCGCTTTATTACCTTTTTCCAGGGCTGCCTGATGCGCTGCCTGTACTGCCATAACCGCGACACCTGGGACACGCACGGCGGTAAAGAAGTCACCGTGGAAGATCTGATGAAAGAGGTGGTGACCTACCGCCACTTTATGAACGCATCCGGCGGTGGCGTGACCGCGTCCGGCGGTGAAGCTATTCTTCAGGCTGAGTTTGTCCGCGACTGGTTCCGCGCCTGCCATAAAGAAGGCATTCATACCTGTCTCGACACCAACGGCTTTGTACGCCGCTACGATCCGGTCATTGATGAACTGCTCGACGTGACCGATCTGGTGATGCTCGATCTCAAACAAATGAACGATGAGATCCACCAGAATCTGGTTGGCGTTTCTAACCACCGTACGCTGGAGTTTGCCAAATACATCGCCGATAAAGGCATCAAAACCTGGATCCGCTACGTTGTTGTTCCCGGCTGGTCAGATGACGATGACTCCGCGCATCGCCTGGGTGAATTTACCCGCGACATGGGCAACGTCGAGAAAATTGAGCTTCTGCCCTATCACGAACTGGGTAAACATAAATGGGTGGCGATGGGCGAAGAGTACAAGCTTGATGGCGTGAAGCCGCCGAAAAAAGAGACGATGGAACGCGTGAAAGGTATTCTTGAGCAGTACGGCCACAAGGTCATGTATTAAAGAGAAGGCCCGGTAAGAACCGGGCCTTTTTATATTCTATTTAAAGACGCCGTTAATTACGGAGGTCACAATCGCCGTACTCAGCGCAATTAAGACCAGATCGTCCCCGACCACGCGCCATTCATAGCCCGGGTAGGAAGGAAGCTGGCCGAGCATAGAGGCTGGTACGGTCTTCTTCGCAATGCCCGGAGGAAGCGGTTTACCGCGTGCGAGGTTTTTCGCAATCCCCGGAGGCAGAGACTCATAGCCCGTTAAGCCATAATTCAGTGCCAGGTGGCGGGCATGATCGAAGCTCACGCGAGCGTCGACGTCATTACCGACATCTTTGCTGTTTTTGAAGCTCTTATCCGATTTTCCAGGGTTTTCCTTTCCGCTATTTTGCTTATTACCATGGTTACCGGAATTACCAGAATTCCCGTTACCATGATTGCCGCCATTACCTTGTCCGCCACTGTTTCCATGACCACCGCCATTCCCGTTTCCAGGATTCGCCATGACCGGAGCCGTTGCAAACGTTAAAGACAACACTACGGCAAGTGCGGTAGTGGAAAAACGACGTATAGACATGATTGTTGCCTTTTGTGGTAGAACTCATTTGAATTATCGCCAGGCGGGGAAAACAAACAATGCGTAAAAGTCTTATATGTGACAGGGACAAAAAAGCCTGTCATCGACAGGCTTTTATTTAATCAGGCGTGCGCCACAGGGGTTGGATGCTCGCCCGCTTTGCGCAGCATCATCAGGAGATAAATAAACGACACGCAGGCAATCATGATAAACAGCAAATTGTCGGAATAATTCTGCATCAGCATCGCGGTAAATGTCGGTCCCAGCAGGCTACCGATGGTATAGCTTAATAATAGCGCCTGGTTCATTGCCACGAGCTGGTGATGTTCTACTTTCTCACAGGCCCACGCCATCGCGACCGGGTAAAGCGTGAATCCTGCGGCCCCGAGAATAAACAGTGCAGGCGCCATCGCGGCGTTACTGAGCATCGCAAGGCATCCCATGATCACCACGAAGACCTGAACGCGCAGCACCAGCAGACGACCAAAACGGTCCGCCAGGCGGCCAATCGGCCATTGCCCCACAATACCCGCACTGACCATCACCGCCATCCAGAAACCAATTCCGGAATCGCTGACGCCCTGATGATTCAGGTAGAGCGGCATCAGGCCATAGAGCGAGCCCAGTACAATTCCCGAAATAATGCAGCCGTTTACGCCCAGACGCGCCTGACGGAGTCTCAACATCGGCCAGACGTGGGTCGCTTCCTGATGTTCGCTGTTCTGGTTCACAATGCGCGTAAAGAGCAGCGGCAGGATCGCGGCCAGCACCATGCCGGTTACCCACGGCAGTACGCTCATCAGGTCGGTTGGCAGTTTGCTGACCATCAGTTGACCCAGAACGGTACCGACGTAGTAAACCATCATATAGGCCGCCAGAAGACGTCCGCGGTTGCGGGAGGTACCGCTACACATCAGCGCGCTTTCAACCACCACCCAAATCATCGCGCAGCCGACGCCGGCGATAAAGCGCCATGCCATCCAGCTCCAGAAGCCCACCATCAGACCCAGACCGGCGCACCCGGCAGCGAAAATCAGCGAGGCCAGATAATAGCTGCGATTAAAGCCAAAACGCTTAATCAGGCTACCGGTTAATAATGTGCCCAACAGGTTCCCGGTAAAAAAGGACGAGCTGACCATACCCACCTGCCAGGTCGGTAAGTTTTCATGGGCGAGCCACAGCGGGACGAGCGTGTTTAACACGGCGATCGCCAGGGTCAACAGAAGCAGGCCACAGAGCAACAGGAGCACTGGCCGGGTATAGGTGGTCATGGATTAAAAACCGTGAGGAAGTTCAGATTTCGTGCGCATCATGCCACTGGCAAAAACAAAGTCAATCCACAGATTTAACCGGCTCGCACAATATGTTCCCTGTCGATTTAAAAAACTTATCCTGCTAATGCAGCGCCTGCTATAGATATTAATTATGTGTCTGTTTTTATTTATCAATGACCGAAATTAAAACAAAACGACAGTCGAAAAATTTCATGAATGAAAAAAGAAAAGCCGGGCGCTATGTCCCGGCTTTTTATAACGAAAAATGAAATTAGCTGGCGATAGCCATACCGACCGTCATATGCAGGCCGTAAAACACACCGCGACCAATTAACTCCCCTGCCAGCACCAGCACAAAAGCCAGTGACAGGAGCGGCAGTGCAGGCTGATAACCTTTAAGCTGAGGGGCGATCCAGCACGCCAGCGCAGCTGCCAGCAACACCACACGCCAGGCCATCAGCGAACCGTAGTCCGGCACCAGCGCAGAAGCCTGCTGGATAGAGCTGTGAATGGTTGCCAGCTCGGCCCCCTGCATCAGGGCGACCATCGCGCTCACCACCAGCGCCAGCAGCGAAACGGCTGGCAGCAGACGCATTGCCCAACCGTTTACCCCCGCCACGCGCAGCAGCAGGTAGCCCAGCAGCGGCCCGCCGATAAACATCGTCAGGAAGAAACTCATCGGCGTCCAGACACTGTACCAGGTTGGAACGGTATCGATGGTGTTATAGACGCGCACCATCATCCACACGAACACCACGCCCAGTACCATGGTGACGATCAGCCACAGGCTGCGCAGGCCCGCAGGCAATTTTTTCAACGCAGCCAGCAGCCACCCCAGCCCGCCGACGGCAAAGAAGATTGCCCCGCTGGCAATTTCGTTACTGAGCGACGATGCCCCCACGCGGTTCAGGGAGTTGAACGCGCGCATCGGTGAGCCCAGGTGCAGCGTAGAGGCGATAAATCCAATCCCCATCAGCACCCACAGGCCAAACATGCTCAACACTAAACGCTGCTGCTGTTCGGCATTGAGGTTCCCTTTTAACAGCGCCAGCGCCAGAACAATAAAGCCGCCCACTACGCACTGCCCAAAGACCGTGAAGATCATCAGCGGCCATTCATGCCATCCACTTCCCATCTCACACCTCCTTCGGATTTGCCAGGTAGCCGGTGGTGTCACCCGTCGGACGGCTGTTGGCGTTAGGTTTAATGACAATACTCGGCTTGGTGAAGTGCGCTGACGGCAGCGGTGCCACAGCGGCAAGCTGACCGTGTTTCTGACGCAGCTCTTCTATCGGACCAAAATCCAGCGCGCGCAGCGGGCAGGACTCGACGCAGATTGGCTTTTTGCCGTCCGCTACGCGGCTGTGGCAGCCGTCGCACTTGGTCATATGTCCTTTGGCGGCGTTGTACTGCGGCGCGCCGTACGGGCACGCCATATGGCAGTAGCGACAGCCGATGCAGACATCTTCATCCACCACCACAAAACCGTCCTCCCGCTTGTGCATCGCCCCGCTCGGGCACACCTTGGTGCAGGCCGGATCTTCACAGTGGTTACAGGCAATCGACAGGTAATAGGCAAAGACGTTCTGATGCCAGACGCCGTTATCTTCCTGCCAGTCGCCCCCGGCGTATTCGTAAATGCGGCGGAAGCTCACGTCCGGGGTGAGATCTTTATAATCTTTACAGGCCAGCTCGCAGGTTTTGCACCCGGTGCAACGGCTGGAATCAATGAAAAATCCATACTGGGTTGTCATCGGTTACTCCTTAAACCTTTTCAACCTGGACAAGGTTTGTGTGAGACGGGTTGCCTTTCGCCAGCGGCGACGGACGCTGCGTGGTCAGGACGTTAATACTGCCTGCCTGGTCGATGCGGTTGGCATCCGGGCTGTACCAGGCCCCTTCCCCCAGTGCCACTACGCCAGGCATCATGCGCGGTGTCACTTTGGCTTCAATGTGTACCTCGCCGCGACCGTTAAAGATACGCACGCGATCCCCGTTACGGATACCACGTGCTTTGGCATCCATCGGGTTGATCCACATCTCCTGGCGGCAGGCGGCCTTCAGTACGTCAACGTTGCCGTAGGTGGAGTGCACGCGCGCCTTGTAGTGGAAACCGGTCAGCTGCAGCGGGAATTTCGCCGTCAGCGGATCGTTATAGTTTTCGAACCCCGGCGTGTAGATCGGCAGCGGATCGATAACATCTCCTTCCGGCAGCTCCCAGGTAGACGCGATTTTTGCCAGCGCTTCGGAGTAGATTTCGATTTTGCCCGACGGCGTGGTCAGCGGATTCGCCTGCGGATCTTCACGGAACGCTTTATACGCCACGTGATGCCCTTCC
Organism: Enterobacter cloacae complex sp. P13B; assembly: GCF_014895915.1. Classification (NCBI taxonomy): domain Bacteria; kingdom Pseudomonadati; phylum Pseudomonadota; class Gammaproteobacteria; order Enterobacterales; family Enterobacteriaceae; genus Enterobacter; species Enterobacter cloacae complex sp. P13B. The sequence goes on along the minus strand of NZ_JADBQN010000017.1, from coordinate 16,567 downwards.
GGGTCACGCTGCTTGTACATGCCCTGCTTGCGGAAGGTGTCGAAGTCCGGCAGGTCTGGAATGGCTTTACGAGAGAGCTCGTGCAGATGGCGCATCCACCCTTCCTGAGTACGCCCTTCGGTAAACTGCTGTTCGACGCCCAATCGCTTCGCCAGTTCGGAGGTCATCTCATAGATGGTTTTGCACTCGAAGCGCGGCTTGATGGCCTGGTCGGTAAAGATCACGTAGGACATGTTGCCGCAGGAAGCGTCCAGCGCGAAATCCATCTGCTCAGACGCGGTGCAGTCCGGCAGCAGAATATCGGCATATTTTGCCGAGGAGGTCATGTGGCAGTCGATCACCACAATCATCTCGCACTTCTTGTCGTCCTGCAGAATTTCATGGGTGCGGTTGATTTCCGAGTGCTGGTTGATAAGGCAGTTGCCGGCGTAGTTCCAGATCATCTTGATCGGCACATCCAGCTTGTCTTTGCCCCGAACGCCGTCGCGCAGCGCGGTCATTTCCGGGCCGCGCTCGATCGCGTCAGTCCACATAAACATGGAGATGCTGGTCTGAACCGGGTTATCCAGCGTCGGCATCCGCTCAAACGGCACTTCATAAGAACCTTCGCGCGCGCCGGTGTTACCGCCATGAACGCCGACGTTGCCGGTCAGAATTGAAAGCATGGAGATAGCGCGGGTGGCGATTTCACCGTTCGCATGACGCTGCGGTCCCCAGCCCTGGCTGATGTAGGCCGGTTTAGCTGAACCAATCTCACGCGCCAGCTGAACAATGCGCTCGACCGGAATACCGGTGATGGTGGAGGCCCACTCCGGCGTTTTCGCTACGCCGTCGCTGCCCTGGCCGAGAATATATGCCTTGTAGTGACCATTGGCAGGGGCACTGGCTGGCAGCGTTTTCTCGTCATAACCGACGCAGTATTTATCAAGGAACGGCTGATCGACGAGGTTTTCAGTAATCATCACCCACGCCAGCGCGGAAACCAGTGCCGCATCGGTACCGGGACGAATGGGGATCCACTCATCTTCGCGCCCGGCACCGGTGTCGGTATAGCGCGGATCGATAATGATCATGCGGGCATTAGATTTGGCGCGGGCCTGTTCGAGGTAGTACGTCACCCCGCCGCCGCTCATGCGGGTTTCGCCCGGGTTGTTACCGAACAGGACGACCAGCTTACTGTTTTCGATATCGGACGGGCTGTTGCCGTCGGCCCAGCCGCCGTAGGTGTAGTTCAGACCTGCGGCAATCTGTGCGGAAGAGTAGTCGCCGTAGTGGTTGAGATAACCGCCGCAGCAGTTCATCAGACGCGCGACCAGCGTTTTACCCGGTGGCCAGGAGCGAGTCAGCGTGCCGCCCAGCGTCCCGGTGCCATAGTTCAGGTAGATGGACTCGTTGCCGTACTCTTTGATCAGGCGCTGCATGTTGGTGGCGATAATGTCGTAGGCTTCGTCCCAGCTAATGCGCTCAAACTTCCCTTCCCCACGCTTACCGACACGCTTCATTGGGTATTTCAGACGATCCGGGTTGTAGACGCGGCGACGCATGGAGCGACCGCGCAGGCAGGCGCGAACCTGGTGTAACCCTTCGTAGTTATCGTCCCCGGTGTTGTCGGTTTCGACATACTTAATTTCGCCATCCACCACGTGCATACGCAGCGGACAACGGCTACCGCAGTTTACGGTACACGCACTCCACACCACTTTTTCCGGAGCTGCGGCTGCGGATAGTGCGTCCGCCGCCGACGCCAGCCGGGTAAAAGGGAGCGTGAAGGCGCTGCTGGCTACAGCCAGGCCGCCTATTGCCGTGGTTTTCATCAACCCACGGCGAGTGACCTCGGCAGCCATTAACGCTTCAGGCGCTTTGATTTTCATAGAGACTCACTTTGGTTGCTCACAAAGAAAAAAGAGGCGGCACGAACCGCTATATAGTTTTGTAAATAACGAATTACTTCGTTATCAGCGTCTTATGCTGACTTTCATTCGGAGGAGTATTACTACTTTAGAGGGAGGGGGTATTGCGTAGTGTCAATTCATAGGCATAAAAAAAGCGCCCGAAGGCGCTTTTTTGTTGTGAGGCAAAGAATTAGCCGATGTACTGCTGGCCTTTCATGTATGGACGCAGCACTTCAGGGATCTCGATGCGGCCATCTGCCTGCTGGTAGTTTTCCAGCACGGCAACCAGCGTACGGCCAACAGCCAGACCAGAACCGTTCAGGGTATGCACCAGACGGGTTTTCTTGTCAGATTTGCTGCGGCAGCGTGCCTGCATGCGGCGCGCCTGGAAATCCCAGACGTTAGAGCAGGAGGAGATTTCACGGTAGGTGTTCTGTGCAGGCACCCAGACTTCCAGGTCGAAGGTTTTGCAGGCACCAAAGCCCATGTCACCGGTGCACAGCGCCATGCGGCGATACGGCAGGCCCAGCAGCTCCAGCACTTTTTCCGCATGGCCAGTCATCTCTTCCAGCGCGTCCATGGATTCTTCCGGACGGACAATCTGCACCATCTCGACTTTGTCGAACTGGTGCATACGGATCAGACCACGGGTGTCGCGACCGTAAGAACCGGCTTCTGAACGGAAGCACGGAGAGTGTGCCGTCAGCTTGATTGGCAGATCGTCTTCGTCAATGATCTCATCACGCACGAGGTTGGTCAGTGGCACTTCCGCGGTTGGGATCAGCGCATAGTTGCTGCTGTCTGCTTCTTCATCCAGCGGACGGGTATGGAACAGATCGCCGGCAAATTTCGGCAGCTGGCCCGTACCGTACAGCGTATCGTGGTTAACCAGATACGGAACATAGGTTTCGCTGTAGCCGTGCTGCTCGGTGTGCAGATCCAGCATGAACTGCGCCAGGGCGCGGTGCAGATGGGCAATCTGACCTTTCATTACTACGAAGCGAGAGCCGGTCAGCTTAACCGCAGCGGCAAAGTCCAGGCCCGCGTGCATTTCGCCCAGCGTCACGTGATCGCGCACCTCGAAGTCAAACTCGCGAGGCGTACCCCAGCGCTTCACTTCAACGTTGTCGTTCTCGTCTTTGCCGACAGGCACGCTGTCGTCAGGAATGTTCGGGATAGCCAGAGCGATGTCACGAATTTCGGCCTGAAGAACGTCCAGCTCCGCTTTCGCCTGATCCAGCTCTTCACCCAGCTTGTTCACTTCCAGGCGTAATGGCTCAATATCTTCCCCGCGCGCTTTCGCCTGGCCAATGGATTTCGATCGAGAGTTACGCTCTGCCTGCAGATTTTCAGTTTGTACCTGCAGTACTTTACGACGCTCTTCAAGAGCGCGCAGCTTATCTACATCCAGCTTAAAGCCCCGGCGTGCCAGTTTTTCAGCGACTGCGTCTGGCTCATTACGCAGCAGATTGGGATCGAGCATGCTTATCCTGTGCTTATCGAATTAAAATAGGAAATGTGACCACAGCCTGCGGTCACAAGGATACAATTGCCAACATTACCGCAACGATTGAACTAACGGTAGCGTTTTATAGGGCTATTTTGATCCTGTCCGGCGAGCCAGGTGAGCTTTTCACCAATCTTGCCTTCAAGACCTCTGTTTGTGGGATGATAATAGCGCGTTTGTGCCATCTCCTGCGGGAAATATTCCTCCCCGGCGGCGTAGGCGTTAGGCTCATCATGGGCGTAGCGATACTCCTGCCCGTAACCCATCTCTTTCATCAGTTTGGTTGGCGCATTGCGCAGATGAACCGGCACATCGTAGTCCGGGCGCTCGCGCGCATCCGACATCGCCGCTTTGAACGCGGTATAGACCGCATTGCTTTTCGGCGCGCAGGCCAGATAGACAATTGCCTGCGCAATGGCGCGTTCGCCTTCCGCCGGGCCTACGCGGGTGAAGCAGTCCCAGGCTGAAAGCGCAACCTGCATGGCGCGCGGGTCGGCATTGCCAACATCTTCTGACGCAATCGCCAGACAGCGGCGCGCAACATATAGCGGATCGCCACCTGCGGTAATGATACGTGCGTACCAGTAGAGCGCCGCATCCGGCGCGCTGCCGCGCACCGACTTATGCAGCGCCGAGATCAGGTCGTAGAAACGGTCGCCTTTATTATCGAAACGCGCGCTGCGCTCTCCGGCAATTTCCGTGAGCAGTTCAGGCTTCAATACGCGCTTGCCCGCATCGTCCACTTCGGCCATATCGGCCATCATTTCGAGCGTGTTCAGCGCGCGGCGCGCATCGCCGTTGACCAGCTCCGCAATCGCACGTCGCGTGTCGTCAGGCAGAACGATATCCTGCCCGCCGTAACCGCGCGATTTGTCGTCCATTGCCTGGGTCAGAACCTTTTCGATATCTTCTGTGGTCAGGGATTTAAGCAGGTAGACGCGGGCGCGGGACAGCAGCGCCGAGTTGAGTTCAAACGACGGGTTTTCGGTGGTCGCACCAATGAAGAAGATCGTCCCGTCCTCAATGTGCGGCAGGAAAGCATCCTGCTGGCTCTTGTTGAAGCGGTGGACTTCATCGACAAAGAGAATGGTGCGGCGTCCGGCATTACGGTTCTGACGCGCGCGCTCGATCGCCTCGCGGATCTCCTTCACGCCAGACGTTACCGCCGAGATGCGCTCAACGTCCGCGTTGGCATAGCGGGCGATCACTTCAGCGAGCGTGGTTTTTCCGGTACCGGGGGGCCCCCAGAGGATCATGGAGTGCAGATGCCCCGCCTCAATAGCGCGCGGCAAGGGTTTCCCCGCAGCCAGCAGATGCTGCTGACCGATGTACTGCGCTAAATTTTCTGGCCGCATACGGGCGGCCAGAGGTTGAAACGCATTATCTGAAAAATCGAGCGACAGGTTGCTCACTCACGCCTCTTACTTATTGCGTTGGTCGTCCACCGTTACGCCCTGCGGCGGGGTAAAGGTGAATTTCGATGCGTCAACGGCGCCGTTTTGCTGAGACTTAAGCTGGTAGCTGCTGCGCTGATCGTCCTGCTCAACCGCGCCGAACTGATTAATGGTACCGTTGGTGCTTACGTTGATGGTGAACTGCTTCAGATTGCCGTTGCTGCCTTTCGGCGTCAGGACAAACTCATCACCGTTCTGTTTAATGTTGTACTGCTGCCAGTCGCTGGTCTGGTTGCGGGCGATCAGCATAAACGGCGTATTGCTGGTCGCGTCTTTCAACCAGGTCGCAGTGGCCTGCTCAACAAACGGGTTGAAGAACCACAGGGTTTTACCGTCAGAAACCAGGATGCTCTCATCCGGCTGGGTCATGTGCCAGTTAAACAGATTGGGGCGTTTCACCCACAAATCACCCTGTCCTTCCTGCACCGCGTTGCCGCTGCCGTCCGTCACTTTTTGCGTGAAGCTGGCGTGGAAGCTGCTTACTTTATCCAGTCGGCTTTTAAGGTCGCTGGCTGCATCAGCCCAGACGCTGCTGGCTACAAAACTGGTGAGTAATGCACAGGCGATGGCGATTTTTTTCATTGTTATTCCTTAAAATACGTCTTCCCGAAATGGGGTTTCCGTTTCTATTCTGGACCTGCCCGAAGGCAGGCGACAGAAGAATATGCTTAATTTTTGCTGATTTACCCTTCTTTGCAATCGCTGAAGGTTAATCAAACGGCGGCGGAGCCAGCACTTCACGGTTACCGTTGTGCCCCTGCTCGCTCACAATGCCCTGCGCTTCCATCTGCTCGATGATGCGCGCCGCGCGGTTATAGCCGATGCGGAACTGACGCTGCACGCCAGAGATGGACGCTTTGCGTTTTTCAGTAACGAAATTAACCGCCTGGTCGAATAACGGATCCAGCTCTTCGCCGCCGTCAAAGCCACCGCCGCCGCCTTCGCTTTCGCTGTCGGAGGTAATGCCGTCAACGTACTGCGGACGTCCGCGCGCCTTCCAGTCCTGCACCACGGCGTGTACTTCCTGGTCGCGAACAAACGCGCCGTGTACGCGCACCGGAGAGGTGGAGTTCGGACCGGAGTACAGCATGTCACCCATTCCCAGCAGCGACTCAGCGCCGCCCTGGTCAAGAATGGTACGGGAGTCGATTTTGCTCGAAACGGTAAACGCAATACGGGTCGGAATATTCGCCTTAATCAGACCGGTGATAACGTCCACGGACGGACGCTGGGTCGCCAGCACCAGGTGAATACCTGCCGCACGCGCTTTCTGTGCCAGACGCGCGATCAGCTCTTCCACTTTCTTCCCGACGGTCATCATCAGGTCGGCGAATTCATCCACCAGCACGACGATATAAGGCAGTTTCTCCAGCACAGGATGCTGGGCATCCATGCTGTCACCCGGCTTCCAGTATGGGTCCGGAATCGGACGCCCCATGCGCGCCGCCTCGGCGATCTTCTCGTTATAACCGGCCAGGTTACGCACGCCCAGCGCCGACATCAGCTTGTAGCGACGCTCCATTTCATTGACGCTCCAGCGCAGGGCGTTGGCGGCGTCCTTCATGTCGGTGACCACTTCCGTCAGCAGGTGCGGAATGCCTTCGTAGACCGACAGTTCGAGCATTTTCGGGTCGATCATGATGAAACGCACGTCTTCAGGCTGCGCTTTGTAGAGCATGCTAAGGATCATGGCGTTCACGCCGACCGATTTACCGGAACCGGTGGTACCCGCTACCAGCAGGTGAGGCATTTTCGCGAGGTCTGCCACTACCGGGTCGCCGGCGATATCTTTACCCAACACCACGGTCAGCGGAGATGGGTTATCGCGGAACTTGGTGTTATCCAGCACTTCACGCAGGTAAACGGTCTGACGTTTCTTGTTCGGCAGCTCAAGGCCAACGTACGGTTTACCCGGAATCACTTCCACCACACGTACCGCTACGGTCGACAGAGAACGCGCCAGGTCGCGGGAGAGGTTAGAAATACGCGCGGCTTTGACGCCCGGCGCCAGGTTCAGCTCGAAACGGGTGATCACCGGACCCGGCGAGTAGTTCACCACGTCCGCCTTGATGCGGAAGTCTGCCAGACGGGCTTCCACCAGACGGGCCATCTGCTCCAGGGCAAACGTATCAACCGGCTCGACTTCAGCCGGTGGCGGCGTCAACAAATCCAGCGAAGGCAGCGGCGTGCTCGGACGCTGCAGCGGACGGCTATCACCGTTACGCATCAGCAGTGGGTGAATCAGGCTCTCCTGCGGCTGCGGCTGCGGTGCTGGCTGCTGGTACTGCGGCGGCTGCTGTTGTGGCTGCTGCGGTTGCGCATACGGCTGCTGAACAGGTTGCTGCGGCTGCGCGTAAGTCTGTGCCTGCGGCGCTGGCGGCTGACGCACAGGCTCTGCTTCAGGCATCACGCTTGGGGTGAACAGCGGCTCGCTCGGGCCATCATCCACCAGATCTTTCATCGGCGAGAACTCGAAATCCGATAATGAGAACGGGTTCGCACCAGCTGGCTGTTCACCGGAATAGCGCTGCTGCTGGGTAGCGGCAAACTGACGCGCCAGTTCAGCTTCTGCCGCATCATCGTCGTCTTCCAGCGCAGGTTCGTCATGCTGATAGTCTTCACCGTAGCGCTGATTCTGCTGCGCGGCGAACTGGCGCGCCAGCTCGTCCTGCTGCATTTCATCAGCATCATCTTCGTAGTCCGTCCCACGCGCTTTCTCTTCGGCCATCCGCTGGGAAGGCAGCTTGATCCCATAGGAGGCAAGCTCACGACGGGTTGGAACGCGAACGCGGTTAGGGCGAGGCAGTTGAGGACCAATTCCCTCTTTCACCTGCGGACGCGGCGCACCGCCCGTTGCCAGGCTAAAGACAGGTGCCGCCGCCGCTGCGGCTGCGGTAGCCTGCTTCACGCTTTCCGCTACGGGGGCAACAGCAGGCGTCGGGTCGACCGGTGGAACCGAAACCGACGGGGCTTTTGGAGCAGGATCCTGCACCGGTTCAGGCACAGGCTGATACCATGCCGCCAGCTGTTCGCGCTCACGAGCACGGCGTTCTTCAACTTCTTCAAAATAGTACATTGGCGGACGAGACGGTTTCACCTCTTCCACCACCTCAGGTTCAGGCTGAGGCTCGACATAAGGCTGCACAGGTTCAACCGGTTCAGGCACGTACTCCTGATAAGGCTGGGCCACAGGCTGTTCAGAGTGCGGCTGTTCATACTCAGGTTGCGGCGGCTGATAAGGCTGCTGCCACTGCTCCTGCTGCACGGGGATATAGCTCTCTGGTTCCGGCGCGATAACAGGCTCCGGCGTGTGGATACCCGGCGCGGTCTGCCAGGCAACCTGAAGCTGCTGAATAGCGGATTCCGGAGGCGGAACCGGCGCGGATGGCATCACGGCTTCGACAGGCGCGGCATACGCCTGTGATGCTGTCGTTGCGGCTGCGGCCGCGGCAACCGGCGCGGTAACGGTATGGCCGTTAAGCAGCGGATCGTATTCATCGAAATCACCCGGCATCGCACGGTTGCCGGAGAAAAGCACATCATCAGGATCGACTGCACTACCCGCTGCGCGGTACTCCACCTGCTCGTCTTCATCCATACGCTTACCGGAGAAGAGCGCCGCGTCGGTTTTACGTCCAAGCGGGTTGGCAAATTTTTCAGCAACGCGCTGGCGACGCGCCAGGGCACCACGCAGAATACGGGCACGACGAGATTCACGACGTTGCACCGGCGCATCGTCTTCCTCTTCGTACTCATCTTCATATTCTTCTTCATCGACCCACGTGTCGTCGCGGCGGGTACGGTTGCTCGCGAAGGTCAGGATCGTCAGAATAAAGCTGCCGATCTTCTCGGCAATGCTCACCCATGACCAGCCGGTAAACAGCGTCAGCCCGGCCGCCCAGATGCAGAGCAGCGCCAGCGTGCCGCCGCTGCTGTGAAGCATCGGCTGTAGCGCAGAGCTCAGCAGGCTGCCAATCACCCCACCGGAGGCGAAGTACCAGATATCATCGGCATTAATCGCCGCCAGCCCGCAGGAGGTGAGGATCAGCGCCAGGGCGCCAATCAGGCGCAGGGAAACCGCAAAATAGTCGATGTAATCATCGTTCTGACGATGACGCCATGCAAACCAGCATCCGCCAATGATTATGACGGGAATGGTGTAGGCCATCACACCGAAAATGAAAAAGAGCGTGTCCGCAAGCCAGGCTCCGGGTACGCCGCCTAAATTATGGATAGGCTCATGCCACGCGGTTTGCGACCAGCTGGGATCGGAGGGGTTGAAACTGAGTAAGGCTGCCATCAGCCAGACGGCAAAAAGGGCAATAACGATCAGCAAAGCCTCGAGGAGACGACGTCCGCTGCTTAGCTTCGATAGTGTGACTTCTTTGTCTTCAGTGTATTCCTGGCTCAAGAAAGGCTCTCCAGGTATCAGGCATATCCTGCCTGTTTGCTAAAACGGACAACAGCGCCGGGGCTCCCCGGCACTGTTGCTGTATGGATTAACAGGAGTGTAATCAAACTACGCTGATTTTGCACCTGTTCCGTGTTAGCGCGTCTTAATAACTAGACGATTGCTCTGTTTGACCTCTTCCATCACCACATAGGTACGGGTGTCGTTCACGCCTGGCAGACGCAGCAGGGTTTCCCCCAGCAGCTTACGGTAGGCGGACATATCAGGCACACGGGTTTTCAACAGGTAGTCGAAATCACCGGACACCAGATGACACTCTTGAATTTCTTCAAGTTTTTGTACAGCGGCGTTAAATTGCTCAAACACATCCGGCGCACCACGATTCAGAGTAATCTCAACAAATACCAGAAGTGAGGCATCCAGATAATGCGGGTTCAGCAGAGCCGTATAGCCCTGAATAAAACCCTGTCTTTCCAGTCGGCGCACACGCTCAAGGCACGGCGTCGGGGAAAGTCCCACACGTTTTGAAAGCTCGACGTTGGAAATACGCCCATCCTTTTGCAATTCATTAAGAATGTTACGATCGATACGGTCGAGATCTTTGCCAGGGCGCTTCTTGCTATCTACCATTATTATTGTCTCTCTGTATTCCTTCCCTACTCCTGCCTGGACCCTGTGCACATCACTGTTCAGAGCCTGTACCCGTTAGTCATCACATCGCCTGGTTATGTATTAGACGCGATGCGGATTCGGGTTCTGTTGGTAAGAAGACCGCTGCCCGAAGGCTGTCACCGACATCACGTATGGCGTCTGTCCACGCCATGCGTAGATTTCACTGACACGGTAAAAATGGCATTTACGTGCATGCCTATGCGGCATACTGTTAACGCGGTTTTTTTTCTTCCTTGAATGTTTTCGCAAATGCGCAGGGGATTGTCAAAGCAAAACATCGTTTTTTAGTACAAGATGCCGGATATTCATTACGGGGGGGTATTAATCCTCATTTTACTGCTTTATAAACGAGCGGTTTTCAGTAGAAAACGTGACGTAACGGCACTGGATTCATCGGGCGCAGCTATTGCATATATCGAAAGCAAAATCCCAGTGCTCTTTTTTTACGGCAACAAATTCCCTACAATCCAGCCCATTGCCTGCCAACAACAATGGGGATCTCATGGGCACGACCAAACACAGTAAGTTGTTAATCCTTGGTTCTGGACCTGCGGGATATACCGCGGCGGTCTATGCTGCACGCGCAAACCTGCAGCCGGTTCTGATCACCGGCATGGAAAAAGGCGGTCAGTTGACCACCACCACGGAAGTGGAAAACTGGCCGGGCGACCCGAACGATCTGACCGGGCCGCTGCTGATGGAACGCATGCACGAGCATGCCGCCAAATTCGAAACCGAAATCCTGTTCGACCACATTAATAAAGTGGATTTGCAGAACCGTCCGTTCCGCCTGACGGGTGACAGCGGTGAATACACCTGCGATGCGCTAATCATTGCCACCGGCGCCTCTGCCCGTTATCTCGGCCTGCCGTCTGAAGAAGCGTTCAAAGGCCGCGGCGTCTCTGCCTGTGCGACCTGCGACGGTTTCTTCTACCGTAACCAGAAAGTGGCGGTTATCGGCGGCGGTAATACCGCGGTGGAAGAAGCGCTGTACCTGGCGAACATTGCCTCTGAGGTGCACTTAATCCACCGTCGTGACACCTTCCGCGCCGAGAAGATCCTCATTAAGCGCCTGATGGATAAAGTGGCGAGCGGCAACATCGTGCTGCACACCAACCGTACCCTGGAAGAAGTCACCGGCGATCAGATGGGCGTTGCGGGTCTGCGCATTCGTGATACCCAGAACACCGATAACGTCGAAACGCTGGAAGTGGCGGGCCTGTTTGTGGCAATCGGCCACAGCCCGAACACCGCGATCTTCGAAGGCCAGCTGGAGCTGGAAAACGGCTATATCAAAGTGCAGTCCGGCATTCACGGTAACGCGACCCAGACCAGCATCCCGGGCGTGTTCGCTGCCGGTGACGTGATGGACCATATTTATCGTCAGGCGATCACCTCTGCGGGCACCGGCTGTATGGCCGCGCTGGACGCTGAACGCTACCTCGACGGACTGGCTGAACAAGGTAAATAATCTTTACAAGTCAGTAACAAACGTAAATAAAGGCGGCCACAGGTCGCCTTTATTTTTGCTCGCGTGTAACATGCAGATGTCTAATTTCTTATAACGTCACCTGCAAAATACGCAATGGAAAAAACCCGTCAACAAGAGTTAACACGCTGGCTGAAACAGCAAAGCGTTATTTCCCGCCGCTGGCTTACGATCTCCCGTCTTCTGGGGTTCGTTAGCGGTCTGTTGATTGTTGCCCAGGCATGGCTGCTGGCCCGCATTCTTAATCACATGATCATGGAGAACATTCCCCGCGAAGCGCTCCTGCTGCCCTTTATTGTTCTGATCCTGGTTTTTGTCCTGCGCGCCTGGGTGGTGTGGCTGCGTGAACGTGTCGGCTTCCACGCCGGACAGCATATCCGCTACGAGATCCGTCGTCAGGTGCTCGACCGCCTGCAGGAAGCCGGGCCCGCGTGGATCCAGGGTAAACCGGCCGGAAGCTGGGCGACGCTGATCCTTGAGCAGATCGACGATATGCACGATTACTACGCGCGCTATCTTCCGCAGATGGCGCTGGCGGTTTTTGTGCCGCTGTTGATTGTTATTGCCATCTTCCCGGTTAACTGGGTGGCGGCGCTGATCCTGCTGGGGACCGCTCCGCTGATCCCGCTGTTTATGGCGATGGTCGGCATGGGTGCGGCTGATGCCAACCGCCGCAACTTCCTGGCGCTGGGCCGGCTGAGCGGACATTTCCTCGATCGTCTGCGCGGGATGGAAACCCTGCGTATTTTTGGTCGCGGTGAAGCGGAAACCGAGAACATTCGCCAGGCATCACAGGACTTCCGCCAGCGCACGATGGAAGTGTTACGCCTGGCGTTCCTCTCGTCCGGCGTGCTGGAATTCTTTACCTCGCTGTCGATTGCCCTCGTGGCGGTTTATTTCGGTTTCTCCTATCTCGGCGCGCTGGATTTCGGCCACTACGGCACGGCGGTGACCCTCTCTGCCGGTTTCCTCGCGCTCATCCTGGCTCCGGAGTTTTTCCAGCCGCTTCGCGACCTGGGGACCTTCTATCATGCCAAAGCGCAGGCCGTTGGCGCGGCCGACAGCCTGAAAACCTTCCTGGAGACGCCGCTGGCGCACCCGGAGCGCGGTGACGTGGCGCTAAACGCTAAAGAGCCGGTAACCGTCGACGCGAGCGATTTCTGCATTCTCTCGCCGGAAGGAAAAGTGCTGGCTGGCCCGCTGAACTTTAGCCTGACCGCCGGAAAACGCGTGGTGCTGGTCGGCACCAGCGGTTCAGGGAAGAGTTCGCTACTGAATGCGTTATCCGGTTTTATGGCCTACACCGGTTCGCTGCGGATAAACAAAACTGAACTGCGTAATCTCGATCCCGACGCCTGGCGTAAGCAGCTCAGTTGGGTCGGACAAAACCCTCAGCTACCTGCTTCCACGCTGCGCGAAAACGTGCTCCTGGCACGCCCGGATGCTCGTGAAGATGAACTGCAGTCCGTTCTCGACCGCGCGTGGGTCAGTGAATTTCTGCCGCTGCTCCCGCAGAGTGTCGATACCGTGGTAGGCGATCAGTCTGCCGGGCTGTCTGTCGGCCAGGCACAGCGCGTGGCCGTCGCCCGTGCGCTGCTGAACCCGTGCCAGCTGATGCTGCTGGATGAGCCTGCTGCCAGCCTGGATTCACACAGCGAGCAGCGCGTCATGGCGGCCCTGAGCGCCGCTTCCCTGCAGCAAACCACCCTTATGGTTACCCATCAGTTGGAAGGCATTGCTGACTGGGATGAGATCTGGGTGATGGAAAACGGTCATATTGTTGAGCAAGGCAATTACGCCGCTCTTGTTGCCGCGCAGGGGCCGTTCGCCGCCCTGCTGGCGAACCGTCAGGAGGACATCTGATGCGCGCTCTGCTGCCTTATCTTGCGCTCTATAAACGCCACAAGTGGATGCTGACGCTGGGGATCGTGCTGGCGATTGTCACGCTGCTTGCCAGCATCGGCCTGCTCACGCTTTCCGGCTGGTTCCTGTCGGCCTCCGCCGTAGCTGGGTTCGCCGGATTATACAGCTTCAACTATATGCTGCCGGCGGCAGGCGTGCGAGGTACCGCCATTACCCGTACTGCCGGACGCTATTTCGAGCGGCTGGTCAGCCACGACGCGACGTTCCGCGTCCTGCAGCACCTGCGCATTTACACCTTCAGCAAACTGCTTCCCCTCTCCCCTGCCGGGCTGGCGCGTTTTCGCCAGGGCGAATTACTGAACCGTGTCGTTGCGGATGTCGACACGCTGGACCACCTTTACCTGCGGGTGATCTCCCCGATAGTGGGCGCGCTTGTGGTGATTGTGGTAGTTACGCTGGGGCTGTCCGTTCTGGATGTTCCCGTTGCGCTGACGCTGGGCGGGATCATGCTGCTGACGCTTATCATTCTGCCGCCGCTGTTTTATCGCGCCGGGAAATCCACCGGGGAAAACCTGACGCGGCTGCGCGGGGATTACCGCCAGCAGCTGACCTCCTGGCTTCAGGGCCAGGCAGAGCTAACCATTTTTGGTGCCAGCAAGCGCTACCGTGCCCGAATGGAAAGTACGGAGCTGAACTGGCATGAAGCCCAGCGCCGCCAGTCGGAACTGACGGCCTTCTCGCAGGCGCTGATGGTGTTAATCGGCGGCGTGGCGGTGATCGCCATGCTGTGGCTGGCATCCGGCGGGATTGGCGGTAATACCCAGCCAGGCCCTCTTATTGCACTCTTTGTTTTCTGCGCGCTGGCCGCATTTGAGGCACTGGCCCCGGTGACGGGCGCTTTCCAGCATCTTGGACAGGTGATCGCCTCTGCCCTGCGCATCACCCAGATTGCCGAACAAAAGCCTGAAGTCACGTTCAGTGCCGGGCAAACCACCGTGCCTGAGCAGGTGGCGCTGACGCTTGATAACGTGACCTTCGCCTATGACAAACAGGCGCAGAACGCGCTGGAGGGTATCAACCTTTCCGTTAATGCAGGGCAGCGGATTGCGATCCTCGGCCGTACCGGCTGCGGTAAGTCGACGTTGCTGCAGCTGCTGACGCGCGCCTGGGATCCACAGCACGGTCAGATTCGTTTTAATAACACGTTGCTGACTGATTTCAGCGAGCAGGCCCTGCGCAAGACCGTGAGCGTTGTTCCACAGCGCGTGCATCTGTTTAGCGCCACCCTGCGCGATAACCTGCTGCTGGCCGCGCCAGAGGCTTCGGACGATGATCTTCGCGCCGTACTGGAGCAGGTCGGACTGCAAAAGCTGCTTGAGGACGAAGGACTGAACAGCTGGCTGGGAGAAGGCGGTCGTCAGCTTTCCGGCGGAGAGCTGCGCCGTCTGGCCATTGCGCGTGCGCTGCTGCATGATGCACCTCTGATGCTGCTCGACGAACCTACAGAAGGGCTTGATGCGACAACCGAGAGTCAAATCCTTGATTTACTGGCAAACGTTATGGCAGGAAAAACCGTCCTGATGGTGACGCACCGCCTGCGCGGGCTGGCAAGTTTTGATCGGATAATTGTGATGGACAACGGACACATTATTGAGCAAGGTAGTCACGCAGAGCTGTTGACGAAACAGGGTCGCTACTACCAGTTCAAACAGCGTCTGTAGACTATATTTGTAGCGTCCTCACTCGCGTACTGGAGTTTTGCTGTCATGCGCCTGGTCCAGCTTTCTCGTCATAACATCGCGTTTCCTTCGCCGGAGGGAGCGCTGCGTGAGCCCAACGGGCTGCTGGCCCTTGGCGGTGACCTTAGCCCTGCGCGGCTATTAATGGCCTACCAGCGCGGCATCTTCCCGTGGTTTTCTCCCGGCGACCCGATTTTATGGTGGTCTCCCGACCCGCGCGCCGTGCTGTGGCCAGCGCAGTTCCATCTGAGCCGCAGCATGAAGCGTTTCCATGCAAAATCCCCATATAGCGTCACGCTGAATCACGCCTTTGGGCAGGTGATCGAAGGCTGTGCCGAAGATCGCCATGAAGGGACGTGGATCACCCGCGATATCGTCAACGCCTACCACCAGCTCCATGAGCTTGGCTACGCCCACTCCATTGAGGTTTGGGAAAAGGGGGAACTGGTTGGCGGCATGTACGGTGTGGCGCAGGGGACGCTGTTTTGCGGCGAATCGATGTTCTCCCGTGCGGTTAACGCCTCGAAAACCGCGCTGCTGGTCTTCTGCGAGGCCTTTGCCCAGCGCGGCGGACGCCTGATCGATTGTCAGGTGCTCAACGAGCACACGGCCTCTCTCGGTGCAGTTGACATCCCGCGACGACAGTATATCGAGCATCTGGACGCCTGCCGTCAGGAGAAGCTCCCGCGCGACTTCTGGATCCCCAGAACGCTCTTTATGCCCAATGCTTAAATGTTTTCCGCATATTTTTTGTGAGGGTGTTATAATTATGCCGCAGAGTAGCTTCTGCCTGTTGCCCCGCCGCCGTTTGGGACCCTCGCTTCAGATAACGTCCTGACGTTTATCCTGTCGTCTCCCCTTTACGAATGCGCTTCCTGTTCGGTTGTACCGTGACGCTTGGGCAATGCGCCGAAACTGTTTTGCTGCGTTTTAATCGCGCAATTCTTTACTTAATTGATGAATTTCGGCATTATCTTGCCGGTTCAAAACTTGGTAGTGATACCCCAGAGGATTAGATGGCCAAAGAAGACAATATTGAAATGCAGGGTACCGTACTTGATACGTTGCCTAATACCATGTTTCGCGTAGAGCTGGAAAACGGTCACGTGGTAACTGCGCACATCTCCGGTAAAATGCGCAAAAACTACATCCGCATTTTGACGGGCGACAAAGTGACTGTTGAACTGACCCCGTACGACCTGAGCAAAGGCCGCATTGTCTTCCGTAGTCGCTAATTTTTTCGCCTGTAATGGCAGATGAATATTAAATAAGGCCGGGATATTCCCGGCCTTATTTTTTAGTGGTGCTGTTGATTATTTGAACAATTAGTTGGCCGTTCGTTCCAGCTTAAGGGCTGTCTGTTCGACAGTGCACGGTGCGACGACTGTTAGGCCTTATTTTCTATTTTGCTGAGCTGCGTGTGCGGCAGTGCACTACTCCCGGTACTGTCGGTTAATTCGATTGAATTTCTAAGCTGTCTGTAAGGCAGTGCACAACGTCGTTCATGCTGAAGATTCGCTGGTAATTTTCTAAGCTGCCT